>DASQLK010000077.1:0-5902 GCA_035630055.1 Methyloceanibacter sp.
GCAGTCGGTGTGGATCAGCGCGCCGGCGATCAGCCCGATCGGGTCGTAATTGTCGAGCGCGCCCTTCAGCCCCTTCGGCGAATAGGACTTCCAGATGCCGGTATCGGTGGCGCCCGGCTGCAGGCGCCGGTTCGGCTCCGCGGCGGCAGCCACGGAAGCGCCGGCCGCGATCAGCGTCAGCGCGAAAGCGATATGTGCTGCAAGTCGCATGTCGATCTCCTTAACCAGGATATAGGCACGGCCCCCGTGTGCTGCAAATCGTTGCCTGCTAGGCTCCGGCCCCGTGCAGCGTGGTGCCGTGTCATATGTCATTGCCCGATAATTTTGTCGTTCGAGCGCTGAGCCGCTTCGCCGCGGCGGGCACCGCGCACTATCCCCGCGCCATCCGCCGCCGGCTCACCATCGTCAACCTCATGGCGCTTCTGATCGCGGCCTTCTCCGCGGTTTACGCTGTCGTCTTCACGGTCTACGGCCCCGCGCTCTACGGGCCGCTGATCCTCGCCAATCTCGTCCTTGTCGCCGTCGCGCTTTTCATCCCTCTCGCGCATCGCATCAACGACATCGCCGCCGCGCTCCTGCTCGCGCTCGCCGAGTTCGTCGCCCTCTTCTTCTTCGTCTGGGCGTTGGGGCGCGACTCCGGTATCCAGATCAATTACATCGTCGCCGCGGCCGTCGCCTTCGCCCTTTACGGCCTCTCCCATCTGCGCATCGTGCTCGCCGTCAGCGCGCTCGCGCTCGCGCTGCATGTCGCGGCGTGGTTCCTGTTTCCGCCCGAACGGGCGCTGATCGCCGCCGATCCCGTCTTGCTCGCCAATCTTTACGTGTCGTCCGCCGTCACCACCTTCTGCATCATCGCGCTGATCGTGGGCTATGCCTTCACCGCCGCCGACCGCGCCCGCGCCGAGGCGGATTCTCTCCTTGCCAACATCCTGCCCGAGGCGATCGCCGATCGCTTGAAGGCGCGCCCCGGCGAGCGCGTCGCCGATGCCGTGCCGGACGCCTCCGTCCTCTTCAGCGATCTTGTCGGCTTCACCCAGCTCGCGAAGGAGCTCGGCGCGGAGCGCACGGTCGGCCTCCTCGATGCGATCGTGACCGCGTTCGACCGGCTCGCGGCCGCGCATGGTGTCGAGAAGGTGAAGACCATCGGCGACGGCTACATGGCGGTGTCGGGTGTCAGCAGCCCGGCCCCGGACCATCTCGACCGGCTCGCGCGCATGGCGCTGCAGATGCCGCCGCTCGTGGCAAGGCTCGCAGCGGAGCATGGCGTCGATCTCAAGATCCGGATCGGCATTGACGGCGGCCCCGTCATGGCGGGCGTCATCGGCGCGGACAAATTCTCTTATGACGTCTGGGGCGAGACGGTGAACCTTGCGGCGAGGCTAGAGTCCCATGGCCTTCCCGGCGAGATTCAGCTCACGCGTGCGCTGCGCTTGTCGCTCGGCGACCGCTTCCTCTTCGAGCGGCGCGGGCCTATCGAGGTGAAGGGCGTCGGCGTGATCGAGGCCTGGTTGCTGAAGGGCGAGCAGGATCCCCGTCCGCCGCGAGACCTGACATGACCTCTGCTGAGATGATCTTGCTGACATGAGTCTCTGAAATGACGTGGCGCGCATCTATCCTCACCCTCTTCCCAGAGATGTTTCCGGGACCGCTTGGCGTGAGCCTCGCCGGCAAGGCCCTCGCCGAGAGCAGGTGGTCGCTCGACATTCTCGACATCCGCGACTTTGCCTCGGACAAGCATCGCTCCGTGGACGATACGCCCGCCGGCGGCGGCGCGGGCATGGTGATGCGCGCCGATATTGCCGCCGCTGCCATCGATGCGGCGCGTGCGCAAAGTCCGGCTGATACGCCCGCCATCTATCTCTCGCCGCGCGGCAAGCCGTTTGACCAGGAGCGTGCGCGCGCGCTTGCTGCCGGGCCCGGCGCGATCCTGCTCTGCGGCCGCTTCGAGGGCATCGATGCGCGCGTGCTCGAGGCACGGTCCATGGAGGAAATCTCGATCGGCGACTATGTGCTCTCCGGCGGCGAGCTCGGCGCCATGGTGCTTCTCGACGCGACCGTCCGGCTCCTCCCCGGCGTCGCCGGCAACGAGGTCTCGCTCGCCGAGGAGAGCTTCGCCGACGGGCTCCTGGAGTACCCGCACTACACGAAGCCGCGGGAGTGGGAGGGGCGCACCATCCCCGAGGTGCTGCTGTCGGGCGATCATAAGAAGATCGCGGCGTGGCGGCGCGAACAGGCGGAAAACCTCACCAAACTGCGCCGTCCCGACCTCTGGGCGCGGAAAAAGCCCTGATAGCTCCCTCCCCTCAAAAGGGGGAGGACTGGGGGTGGGGGTCCCGGCCCCGGTTAGTTAGAGAGCCACGGCATATCGGCGCAATTCCGCGCAATCCCCGCATATTTCCCGCGCATTTCCTCGACAATTGCGGCCGCCTGGGCTAGGAAGCTCACGCGCGGCCCGCACGGTTTCGCGCGATATCTGGATCAATCAAAAAGAATGGCGTTCGCCAAGGACTTAAGTCCAGCAGGCGCCCGTGAAAGGCATGGCCATGAATATTATCGAGCAGCTCGACAAGGAGCAGCTGGACGCTCTCGCCAAGAAGCGCAAAGCCCCGGAATTCGGCCCCGGCGACACTGTCCGCGTCAACGTCAAGGTGGTGGAAGGCGAGCGTTCCCGCGTCCAAGCCTATGAAGGCGTTTGCATCGGAAGGTCCGGCGGCGGCATCAACGAGAACTTCACCGTCCGCAAGATTTCCTACGGCGAAGGCGTCGAGCGCGTCTTCCCCGTGCACTCGCCGCTGATCGATTCCATCGAGGTCGTGCGCCGTGGCCGCGTCCGCCGCGCCAAGCTTTATTACCTCCGCGGCCGCCGCGGTAAGGCAGCGCGTATCCCCGAGCGCCAGGACCAGCGCACCGGCAAGAAGGGCGCCGACGCGTTCAAGGGCTTCAAGAAGCCGAAGGGCGAGCCCGACGATCTCAAGCTCATCGCGGGCGTAACGCCGGCGACGGAGAAAGAGCTCAACAAGATCGGCATCTATAAGTTCGAGCAGATCGCCAATCTCAGCGACGACGAGATCGGCAAGGTGGACGAGGCGCTCAAGCTCGACGGCGCCATCGAGAACGACGACTGGGCCGCGAAGGCCGTCGCGCTGATGGCCGAGACCACCGCGGGCGAAGTCCCCGGCGACGAGGCCGAGGGCGAGGAGGCCGCAGAAGGCGCGAAGCCCAAGGCTGCGGCGCCCCAGCCCAAGCCTAAGAAGGTCAAGGGCAAGTCCTCCCGGACGCCGAAGGCGGCGAAGAAGCAGGCCTGATCCGCGACCTCGGCATGGCCGGGCCGCGCCCGGCCATCCACGCTTTCTTATCTCGCGGCCGTTAGGACTGGCGGCACGACCGCACACCTTGGAAATTCCCGGGGCACGATCTATTTGACGTGTAGAATTTGGCCAATTGCGAAGCCCGACAAGACCAACAATGGATAAGCCCCGCACCCTCTACGACAAGATCTGGGACGAGCACGTCGTTCACGAGGCGCCGGACGGCACGTGCCTGCTCTATATCGACCGCCATCTGGTCCACGAGGTCACGAGCCCGCAGGCCTTCGAGGGGCTGCGCATGGCCGGCCGCAAGGTCCGCGAGCCGCAAAAGACCCTGGCCGTTGTCGACCATAATATCCCGACCACCGACCGTTCCAAAGGGATCGACGATCCGGACTCCGCGATCCAGATCGCGACGCTTGCGCAGAACGCCAAGGATTTCGGCGTCGAATATTTCGGCGAGCTCGATAAGCGCCAGGGCATCGTCCACATCATCGGCCCCGAGCAGGGCTTCACGTTGCCGGGCACCACCATCGTCTGCGGCGACAGCCACACCTCGACCCACGGCGCGTTCGGCGCGCTCGCCCACGGCATCGGCACGAGCGAGGTCGAGCATGTGCTCGCCACCCAGACGCTGATCCAGCGCAAAGCCAAGAACATGCGCATTCGCGTCGACGGCAAGCTCCTGCCCGGCGTCACCGCGAAGGACATCATCCTCGCCATCATCGGCGAGATCGGCACCGCCGGCGGCACCGGCTACGTCATTGAATATGCCGGCGAGGCGATCCGCGCGCTCTCCATGGAAGGGCGCATGACCATCTGCAACATGTCGATCGAGGGCGGCGCCCGCGCAGGCCTGATCGCGCCAGACGAGAAAACATTCGACTACATCAAAGGCCGCCCGCGCGCGCCGAAGGCCGGCGCCTTCGAGATGGCGCAGCGCCATTGGGAGACGCTTTATTCCGACGAGGATGCGCATTTCGACCACGAGATCGTGCTGCACGCGGAGAATCTTCCGCCGCTCGTGACCTGGGGCACGAGCCCCGAGCAGGTCGTCTCCATTTCCGGCCGCGTGCCGGTGCCGGCGGAGATCGCGGACGAGAGCAAGCGCATCGCTGCCGAGCGTTCCCTCGACTATATGGGCCTGAAGGGCGGCGAGAAGATCACCGACATCACGCTCGACCGCATCTTCATCGGCTCCTGCACCAACGGCCGCATCGAGGATCTGCGCGAGGTTGCGCGCATCGTCGAGGGCCGCAAGGTGAACGAGAATCTGAGCGCCATGATCGTGCCCGGCTCGGGCCTCGTGAAGGAGCAGGCGGAAGCCGAGGGCCTCGACCAGATCTTCAAGTCTGCGGGCTTCGAATGGCGGGAGCCCGGCTGCTCCATGTGCCTCGGCATGAACCCAGATCAGCTCTCGCCGCGCGAGCGCTGCGCCTCGACCTCGAACCGCAATTTCGAAGGCCGTCAGGGCCGCCTCGGCCGCACCCATCTAGTGTCGCCGGTCATGGCCGCCGCCGCCGCGATTGCCGGGCGTTTCGTCGATATTCGGGAGTGGCGCTGAGCCTTGAATGGAAAATAGACCCACCAGCCCCCCGCTCATCATCGGGATTACGGCGACTGTTCTCTGGTTCGGATTTCTAGCCGGTTACCTCGCGATTTCATGGACGCGCATCGCGACCCTTGAGCCGGACGCCTTCGGCGACTTCCTGGCCGGCTGGTTTGCGCCGCCCGCTTTCTTCTGGCTGATGATCACCGTCTGGCTGCAAAGAGAGGAACTTGCCGCCCAGCGCGAGGAACTCGCCCGCAGCACCAGCGTCCTGGAAGCCCAGGCTAAAGCGAGCCAGGTCGATCTCCTGTTCGGAATCGACGAGTTCTACGCGCAACGGCTCTCCTACCACCTCGATCATATCCTCACGTCCGGCGGTCTTTACACGAGCGACGCCGAGCGCGACCGGACCTGGGATCTTTTCTCGCGCGGCAACCGGCTGATCATTGCCCGGCATCTTTTGAATAAGCTGCGGCGGCCCGGCCACGAGGCCGAGGTCGCCGATGCCCTGCGCGGAGCCCTCTCACAAGAGGGCCTGCGCTCTATCAATCTCTCTCACGCGCTCGCCACCTACGCGCGCCTCGTGCACGACTATAAGCGCAAGATCGCAGCCCTCGGGGAGCAGCCCGAAGAAACGGGATTCAGCGAGTTCGTCGAGATCGCCGATCTGCTGAAGCACGTCGAGGCGTCTGTCACTGACCGACACGCCTGAGCGAACGGCCCCAATCGCGCCTTCGTCTCTTGCTCTCCTTGCCTTGGAACTTCGAGCATTTTACGGCTCGCAGAGTTTAGCTTGCGGAGGGTTCTGTATGACCTCGCTGGTACAGAAAAAGTTCGGCGACGCGGCCGCCGATTACGCCGCCTCTGCCGTGCATGCCAAGGGCGAGAGTCTTGGCCGGCTGATCGAGCTTGTTGGGCCGCAGTCGAACTGGCGCGTCCTCGACGTTGCAACCGGAGCCGGCCACATGGCGCTCGCTCTGGCCCCGCACGTCGCCAAGGTCACCGCGACAGACATTACAGACGCCATGCTCGCCGAGACGCGCAA
>DASQLK010000078.1:0-4117 GCA_035630055.1 Methyloceanibacter sp.
CAACGTGAGCCTGCGCCTGGAGCACAGCCATAGGCCTCGCGATATCGCCGCGAGGCTGGCACGGGGCCCCGAGCCGAGCTACCTGCGCGACTGGGTCTATGGCGGCATCGACGGCACGGTGACCACCTTCGCCATCATGGCCGGGGTTGTCGGGGCCGATCTGTCGGCCCGTGTGGTCCTGATCCTGGGCGTGGCCAATCTCCTGGCCGATGGTTTCTCCATGGCGGCCGCCAATTACTCCGGCACGCGTGCGGAGATTGACGAGTACGAGCAGATCCGTCGCATGGAAGAGCGCCACATCGCGCTCGAGCCCGAAGGAGAGCGCGAGGAAATCCGGCAGATTTTCCACGCCAAGGGCTTCAAGGGGCAAACCCTGGAAGATGCCGTCGATGTCATTACCAAGCGCCAGGAACGCTGGGTGGACACCATGATGGCTGAGGAGCACGGCAGCCCCCGGGTGTCGCGCTCGCCCCTCAAAGCTGCCGCCATGACCTTCCTGGCGTTCGTGGTGTGCGGCGCGGTTCCCATCCTGCCCTACGGGCTGATGCTGGCGGAACCCCTGCTCGCGGCCGTCGTGATGACCGGCCTCACCTTCTTCGCCATCGGGTCGCTGCGCTCACACTGGTCGGCTACCCCCTGGTGGCGGGCCGGGATCGAGACCTTCGCGGTCGGGATGGCGGCGGCGGGGGTCGCCTATCTCGTCGGCAATTTCCTAAAGAATCTCGTCTAGGGTCCCGCGTCGAAACAAGGACGAGAGCTTGCCATGGCCATCAAGGAACCGAGCTTCACCATCGGCATCGAGGAGGAATATCTCCTCGTCAACAAGGAGAGCCGCGACCTCGAGCCGGAGCCGCCGGCGGCCCTGCTTGCCAAGGCCGAGGAGGCGCTGCGCGGTCAGGTGAGCCCGGAATTCCTGCGCTCGCAGATCGAGGTGGGCACACGCGTCTGCCGCTCTGTGCAGGAGGCGCGCGATCAGCTCGCGCATTTGCGTAGCACCGTGGGCTCGATCGCGGATGAGTTCGGGCTCGCGCCGATCGCCGCCTCCACGCATCCCTTCGCGGAATGGTCGGCGCAGCAGCACACCGACAAGGAGCGCTACAATGTGCTCGCCCGCGACCTGCAGCATGTGGCGCGGCGGCTCGTCATCTGCGGCATGCATGTGCATGTCGCCATCGATGATGACGACCTCCGCATCGATCTTCTCGGCCAGGCCGCGTATTTCCTGCCGCATCTTTTGGCGCTTTCCACCTCATCGCCGTTCTGGCAGGGCAACGAGACCGGGTTGAAATCGTACCGCCTCTCGGTGTTCGACGAGTTGCCGCGCACCGGTCTGCCGCATCAGTTCTCGAGCTACAGCGAATATGAGCGCACCGTCGAGCTGCTCGTGCATGCGGGGCTGATCGAGGATGCGACCAAGCTCTGGTGGGACTTGCGCCCGAGCGCGCGCTTCCCGACGCTCGAAATGCGGATCACCGATGTCTGCCCCTTGATCGACGACTCGATTGCCATCGCCTCGCTCTATCTCTGCATCTTGCGCATGCTCTACCGCTTGCGCCGGCAGAACCAGCGCTGGCGTCACTATCCGCCCTTCCTCATCCGCGAGAACCGCTGGCGCGCGCAGCGCTACGGCACGAGCGAGGGCATGGTGGATTTCGGCAAGGGCAGCATCGTCCCCTTCCCCACCCTGCTGGAGGAGCTGTTCGACCTCGTCGCGGAGGACGCCGCATATTTCGGCTGCGTCGCCGAGATCGCGCACGCACGCAAGATCGTGCAGCGCGGCACGAGCGCGGACCGCCAGCTTGCGCGCTTCCATTCCGTCAAGGACATGGGCGGCAGCGACGAAGCGGCCTTCGTCGCGGTGGTGGACGGCATCGTCGAGGAGACGCGCATGCCGCCGGGCGCTGAGATCAAGCCTGTGGCCAAGCCGGTCGCGGCAAGCGAGGCGAAGCGCGCCTAGAGCGACAATTTAGAGCGTCGTGCCCATCCCGCCATCCACGTTGAGGCTCGCGCCGGTGACATAGGCGGCCTCGTCGGAGGCGAGGAACAGCGCGGCGAATGCGATGTCCTGCGGCGTGCCGAAGCGGCGGAGCGGCGTCTGCGTCAGCAGCGCCTTGGCGATCATGGGATTGGCCGTGTAGCGGCCGATCAGCGCCGTCTCCACATAGCCCGGGCAGAGGCAATTCACGCGAATACCGTAAGGCGCGTATTCCACCGCGAGGCTCCGCGTCAGCGCCGACACCGCGCCCTTGGTCGCAGAATAGACCGACATCTGCCGTGTATGCTTGGTGGCCATTACAGAGGACAGATTGACGATCGACGCCTTGCCCGAGGCGCGCAGCAGCGCGAACGCCTCGCGCGCACAGCGCACCGTGCCATCCACATTGACGGCCCAGACCCGGTCCCACGCGTCGTCATCCAAATGTCGGAAATCTGCACGCTCGCCGACGCCCGCATTGTTGACCAGCACATCGATGCGGCCATGCGCCTCGCCGATCGCGTTCATCAGCGCTTTGACCTCATTAGTGCTGGAGACGTCGACGGCGTAAGCACGCGCCGTGCCGTTGCTCTTCACGATGCTATCGGCAACCTCTTGCGCGGCCGCCTCGTCCCGGTCCGCGATGACCACGGACGCGCCCTCGCGCGCGAACGTCTCGGCCATGGCGCGGCCGATGCCGGCGCCGCCGCCCGTGATCAGAGCAACCTTGTCCTCAAGCCGCCGCATCGGACCCCGCCACCGGTGTCGGCGGCTCCCAACGGTGCCGCATCGTCACAAGCTCCTCCGACACGGTCGGATGCAAGGCCCGCGTCGCATCGAACTGCGCCTTGGTCACGCCGAGCCTGACGGCGATGGCCGCCATCTGCACGATCTCCGCAGCATCCGGCCCAAGCACGTGGCATCCAAGCACACGGTCGCTCTCGGCATCGATCACGAGCTTCAGGAACATCTGCTGCTCGCGCTTGGGCAGCGTGTTTTTCAGCGGCCGGAACGCGGCCTTATAAATATCCACCGCACGATACTTCTCCCGTGCCTCTTCCTCCGTAAGCCCGACCGCCGCCAGCTCCGGCTCGGAAAAAACTGCGGTGGGAATGAAGGTGTGCTCCACCATGGTCGGGGTGTCGTTGAACAGCGTCTCGGCGAAGCATTGCGCCTCGTAGATTGCGACCGGCGTGAGATTGGCGCGATCCGTGACGTCGCCGACGGCGTAGATATTCTCGATCGACGACTGCGAATATTCGTTCACCACGACGTGGCCGTTCCAGCCGAGCTCGACGCCGAGCTGCTGCAATCCGATGCCAGCGGTGTTCGGCACGCGGCCGGTGGCTGCGACTACCTTGTCCGCATGGACTGCACCTCCGTCCATGAATGCGATGGAAACCCCGTCGCCATCCTGCGCCAGCGCCTTGATGTCGGCGTTAAGACAAATCTCGATCCCGCGCGCGCGCAAGCCATCCGCAAGGCGCATGCGAAGCTCGTCATCGAAGCCGCGCAGGATCTGCTTGCCGCGATAGACCAACGTCACATCGACACCGAGACCGGCGAAGATCGATGCGAACTCGACGCCGATATAGCCGGGGCCGACGATCGCGACGCTCTGCGGCAGCGTTTCCAACTGGAAGCATTCATTCGAGGTGATGAAATGCTCCTTGCCCGCCACGTCCGGCACGATGGGATGCCCGCCGGTGGCGACGAGGACGGTCTTGGCCGTGACGCTTCGGTCGGCCTCGGCAAGATGCACGGTGTGCGGATCGGTGAGGACGGCGCGGGTCGGGAAAATCTCGACGCCGGCATTCTCGAGGAGGCGCTTATACACGCCCTCGAGCCGCTCGACCTCGGCCTGCACATTGCCGATCAAGGCCGGCCAGTCGAAGCGGAGCTCTTCGAAACTCCAGCCATAGGCCCCGGCATCCTCGAAGAGCTGGTGGTAATGACTGCCATAGGCGAGCAGCTTCTTCGGAACGCAGCCGCGAATGACGCAGGTTCCGCCGACGCGATACTCCTCCGCGATCGCCACGCGCGCTCCGAGTTCGGCTGCGAGCCGCGCCGCGCGCACGCCTCCCGAGCCGGCACCAATGACGAAGAGATCGTAATCGTAAGATGCCACGCGATCAGGCTCCC
>DASQLK010000079.1:0-6764 GCA_035630055.1 Methyloceanibacter sp.
GATGGGAAGCTTGGCGGCGGCGAGGCGCAGCGCTTCGCGCGCAACCGTGTCACCGACGCCGTCGATCTCGAACATGATGCGGCCGGGGCGAACCCGCGCCACCCAGAATTCCGGCGTGCCCTTGCCCTTGCCCATGCGCACCTCGGTCGGCTTCTTTGATACGGGCACGTCGGGAAAGATGCGGATCCACACGCGGCCGGCACGCTTCATCTGCCGCGTCATCGCCCGCCGCGCCGCCTCGATCTGCCGCGCGGTGATACGCGCAGGCTCCTGCGCCTTCAGCCCAAAGGTGCCGAAGCTCAAGGTGGCGCCGCTCGAGGCCTCGCCCTTGATGCGCCCCTTGTGGGCCTTGCGGAATTTCGTGCGTTTCGGTTGCAGCATGGCGCTGTCTTTTCCTTGTTAAGCTCTAAGCCGGCGCTGCGGAGGTTTCGCGCCGCCCGGTGGAACGGCCACCTTCCTGCGCCTCTGCCGCCCGGTTCTCCTGGGCCATGGGGTCGTGCTCCATGATCTCGCCCTTGAAGATCCAGACCTTGATGCCGATAATTCCGTACGCGGTGCGGCCGAGCGCCGTGCCGTAGTCGATGTCGGCGCGCAGCGTGTGCAACGGCACGCGCCCTTCGCGATACCACTCCATGCGCGCGATTTCCGCGCCGCCGAGGCGGCCGCTGCAGTTGATGCGGATACCGAGCGCGCCCATGCGCATCGCCGACTGCACGGCCCGCTTCATGGCGCGGCGGAACGCAATGCGGCGCTCAAGCTGCTGCGCGATGCCTTCCGCGACCAGGGTCGCGTCGACTTCCGGCTTGCGCACCTCGACGATGTTCAGATGCACCTCGGAGTCCGTGAAGCTTGTCAGTTCGCGGCGCAGCTTCTCGATGTCCGCGCCCTTCTTGCCGATCAGGATACCGGGACGCGCAGTGTGCACCGTCACGCGGCACTTCTTGTGCGGACGCTCGATCACCACCTTGGAGATGCCGGCCTGCTTGCGCGACGTGAGGATATGATTGCGCATGCGCAGATCCTCGTGCAGGAGGCGGGCATATTCCCCCCGGGACGCAAACCAGCGTGAATTCCAGGTGCGGTTAACACCGAGCCGGAACCCGATCGGATTGATTTTCTGACCCATTAAGCGGGCTCCTCGGCTTGCCGCACGATGACGGTCATCTGTGCGAACGGCTTCTCGATCCGCGCCGCGCGGCCGCGAGCACGCGGGCGCAGACGCTTCATGACCAAATTCTTGCCCACATAGGCCTCGGACACGAAGAGCGCGTCGACATCGAGGTCGTGGTTGTTCTCGGCGTTGGCGATCGCCGACTCCAAAGTCTTCTTCACGTCCTTGGCGATGCGCTTCTTCGAGAACGTCAGTTCCGCGAGCGCGCGATCAACCTTCTTGCCGCGGATCAGCTGGGCGACGAGATTGAGCTTCTGCGGGCTCACGCGGATGTTCCGCGTGACGGCGCGCGCCTCGTTCTCCTTCAGCGTCCGCTCTCGCTTCGGCTTGCCCATTACGCCTTCGCCCTCTTCGCCTTGCGGTCGGCCGCGTGCCCGTAAAAGGTCCGCGTCGGCGAGAACTCACCGAACTTGTGCCCGACCATGTCCTCGGTGACGAGCACCGGGACGTGCTTCTGCCCATTGTGGACGCCGAAGGTGAGGCCGACGAACTGCGGCAGGATCGTCGAACGGCGCGACCACATCTTGATCACGGCGTTGGACCCGCTCCCGCGCGCCTTCTCCGCCTTCTTCAACAGATATCCGTCAACAAACGGACCTTTCCAGACCGACCGTGTCACGGGCCTAACCCTTCTTCTTCTGATGCCTGCTGCGCAGGATGAATTTGTCGGTCGCACGGTTTTGACGCGTGCGCTTGCCCTTGGTGGACTTGCCCCAAGGCGTCACCGGATGCCGGCCGCCCGAGGTACGCCCTTCGCCACCACCATGCGGGTGATCGACCGGGTTCATGGCCACGCCGCGCACGACGGGCTTGCGGCCCTTCCAGCGCGAGCGCCCCGCCTTGCCGATCGAGACGTTCGAGTTGTCCGGATTGGACACCGCGCCAACCGTTGCCATGCAAGCGGCAGGCACCATGCGCGTCTCGCCCGAGTTGAGGCGCAGGATGGCATAGCCGGCATCGCGGCCGACCAGCTGCACATAGGTGCCGGCCGCGCGCGCGATCTGCCCGCCCTTGCCTTCCTTCATCTCCACATTGTGGACGATGGTGCCGATCGGCATGTTGGCGAGCGGCATGGCGTTGCCGGGTTTCACGTCCGCGCGCTCGTCGGCGATGACGCTGTCGCCAGGCGCCAAGCGCTGCGGCGCCAGAATATAGGCGAGCTCGCCGTCCTCGTACTTGATCAGCGCGATGAACGCGGTGCGGTTCGGATCGTATTCGAGACGCTCGACCACCGCCGGCATCCCCCGCTTGGTGCGCTTGAAGTCCACCATGCGGTACGTGCGCTTGTGACCACCGCCGCGATGCCAAATCGAGACGCGACCCTGATTGTTGCGCCCGCCGGACTTGCTCAAGCCCTCGGTCAGCGACTTGACGGGTTTGCCCTTCCAGAGATGGCTGCGATCGACGAGCACCAGCGAGCGCTGGCTCGGCGTCGTCGGTTTGTATGTTTTCAGAGCCATAACGCTAGATCCTCGTCGTCACGTCGATCTTGTCACCCTCGGCGAGGCGAACGATCGCTTTCTTGACGTCTTGCTGCCGCCCCGGAATGCCACGGAAGCGCTTGGTCTTGCCCTTGCGGATCGACGTGTTCACCGCGAGCACCTTGACGCCGAAGAGTTGCTCGATGGCGGCCTTGATCTCCGGCTTGGTCGCGTTGCGGCGAACCTTGAAGACCACCTGATTGAACTCGGACGCCGACGTCGACTTCTCGGTGATAACCGGCGCGACGATGACGTCGTATGCAGACAGCGCGCTCATTTGAAACGCTCCTCAAGGGCCGCAACCGCCGCCCGCGTCAGCACCAGCTTATCGTGGCGCAAAATGTCGTAGACGTTGATGCCCTGCACCGGCAGCACATCCACGAAGGGCAGATTGCGTGCCGCACGCGCGAATGTGTCCTGGATGTCCGCCCCATCGACGATGAGGACCGAGCCGAACCCGAGCTTGGAAAAGCGGGTCTTCAGTTCCTTGGTCTTACCGTCCTTGAACTCGCAGGAATCGAGCACGATCAGCGCCTCGGTTTTTGCCTTCGAGGACAGCGCATGCTTGAGCGCAAGCGCGCGGACCTTCTTGGGCAGATCGATCGCGTGGCTGCGCGGCTTCGGCCCGAACGAGCGTCCGCCGCCACGGAACAGGTTCGCCCGGCGGCTGCCGTGACGCGCCCGGCCGGTACCCTTCTGCCGATAGAGCTTGGCGCCGGTGTAGTTGACCTCGCCGCGATCCTTCGTGGACGCCGTGCCGCTACGGCGCTTCGCAAGCTGATACCGCACCATGCGCTGCAAAATGTCCGACCGCGGCTCAAGACCAAACACCGCATCGGAAAGATCGACGGTGCCGGCCTTCTTGGCGTCGAGAGTGGTGACGTCTAACTGCATCAGCTTTCGCTCCCACCCTCTGCCTGCGCCGGCTGCTGCTCGGGCGCATCGTTCTGCTCAGGCGCGGCATCGTCGGCCTTGGCATCGGTTGCCGATTTTGCGTCCTCGCCGCCAGCCTTGCGGAAGGCGCCGGGCTTCGGCGCGTTCTCCGGCAGCGACCGCTTCACCGCATCCGACAGCATGACCCAGCCGCCCTTTGCGCCCGGCACCGCGCCGCGGATCATGATGAGCCCGCGCTCGGGGTCCGTCTTCACCACGCGCAAATTCTGCGTCGTGACGTTGGTGTTGCCCATATGGCCGGCCATCTTCTTGCCCTTGAACACCTTGCCGGGATCCTGGCGCTGGCCGGTTGAACCGTGACTGCGGTGGCTGACGGACACGCCGTGGCTCGCGCGTAGGCCCGCGAAGCCATGCCGCTTCATGGCGCCGGCAAACCCCTTGCCGATCGTCGTGCCAGACACGTCCACATACTGCCCCTCGACGAAATGGTCGGCGGTGATCTCCGCGCCAACGTCGATGAGGTTGTCCGGGCTCACGCGGAACTCGGCGAGCTTCCGCTTCGGCTCGACATTGGCCACGGCGAAGCCGCCGCGCGCAGCGCGGCTCAGCCGGCTGATCTTTGGCCTGCCGACACCAAGCTGGAGCGCGGTATAGCCGTTCTTCTCCGTGGTGCGATGCCCGACAACCTGACAGTTGTCGAGGCGCAGCACCGTGACGGGGATGTGCTCCCCGGCATCGGTGAAGATCCTGGTCATACCGACCTTCTGTGCGATGACACCTGATCGCATCGGTGTTTTCTTCCTTGCCCGTCTGCTGCCTAGAGCTTGATCTCGACGTCGACACCTGCCGCAAGGTCGAGCTTCATCAAAGCATCGACCGTCTGCGGCGTGGGATCGACAATGTCGAGCAGCCGCTTATGCGTACGCATCTCGAACTGCTCTCGGCTCTTCTTGTCGATGTGAGGCGACCGGTTCACCGTGAACTTCTCGATGCGGGTCGGCAGCGGGATAGGTCCCCGCACCTCCGCGCCGGTGCGCTTGGCCGTGTTCACGATTTCCTTCGTCGACGCATCGAGGATGCGGTGGTCGAAGGCCTTCAGCCTGATTCTGATATTCTGGCTTTGCATCTCGATGCCTCAAATTGAAGAGCGCGTCTATTACGACGCGCTCTCCGCTTCTCGTCCTTACTCGATGATCGACGCTACGACGCCGGCGCCGACGGTGCGACCGCCCTCACGGATGGCGAAGCGAAGCTTCTCCTCCATGGCGATCGGCACGATCAGCGTGACTTCCATGGCGACGTTGTCGCCCGGCATCACCATCTCGGTGCCTTCCGGCAGCTGCACCACACCCGTCACGTCCGTCGTGCGGAAGTAGAACTGCGGCCGGTAGTTGTTGAAGAACGGCGTGTGACGACCGCCCTCCTCCTTGGTGAGGATGTACGCCTCGGCCTTGAACTTCGTGTGCGGCTTGACCGAACCCGGCTTGCACAGCACCTGGCCGCGCTCCACGCCCTCGCGATCGACACCGCGCAGCAGGCAACCGACATTGTCGCCGGCCTCGCCCTGGTCGAGCAGCTTGCGGAACATCTCGACGCCGGTGACGGTCGTCTTGGTGGTCGGCTTGATGCCGACGATCTCGACTTCCTCGCCGACCTTGACCACGCCGCGCTCGATGCGGCCGGTGACCACGGTGCCGCGGCCGGAGATCGAGAACACGTCCTCGATCGGCATCAGGAACGGCTTGTCCTTCGGACGATCGGGCTGCGGAATGTAAGCATCGACAGCGTCCATCAGGGCCATGATCGAGTTGGCACCGATCTCGGGATCCTTGCCTTCGAGCACCGCAAGCGCGGAGCCCTTGACGATCGGGATCTCGTCACCCGGATACTCGTATTTCGAAAGCAGCTCGCGCACCTCGAGCTCGACGAGGTCGAAGAGCTCGGGATCGTCGACCATGTCGACCTTGTTCAGATACACGACGAGCGCCGGCACACCGACCTGACGCGCGAGCAGGATGTGCTCGCGGGTCTGCGGCATGGGGCCGTCCGCTGCGGACACCACGAGGATCGCGCCGTCCATCTGCGCCGCGCCCGTGATCATGTTCTTCACGTAGTCGGCGTGACCGGGACAATCGACGTGCGCGTAGTGGCGCTTGCCAGTCTCGTACTCCACATGCGCCGTGGAGATGGTGATACCGCGCGCCTTCTCTTCCGGCGCCTTGTCGATCTCATCATAGGCCGTGAAATGCGCACCGCCCTTTTCGGCCAACACCTTCGTGATCGCGGCGGTTAGCGACGTCTTGCCGTGATCGACGTGACCGATGGTACCGATGTTGCAATGCGGTTTGGTACGCTGGAATTTTTCCTTGCCCATGTTGGCTCTCCATCCTTCAGCAAAATACGTTGACTCAAGGCCGTCGGGACTGCGCTCCCGGACGCCTTAGGCGAACTTGGCTTGAACCTCTTCCGCGACCGCCTGCGGCACCTGCGAATAGTGGTCGAACTGCATCGTGAACTGCGCCCGGCCCTGGCTCATGGACCGCAGCGTGTTCACGTAACCGAACATGTTGGCGAGGGGGACCATGGCGTTGATCACCGCGGCATTCCCACGGGACTCTTGACCACGGACCTGGCCACGGCGGCTTGTCAGATCGCCGATGATCCCACCTACATAGTCCTCCGGAGTGACAACTTCCACCCGCATCATCGGCTCGAGCAGCTTCGGCCCCGCCTTCAGCGCGCCTTCGCGGAACGCGGCGCGGGAGGCGATCTCGAACGCCATGACGCTGGAATCGACCTCGTGATAGGCGCCGTCGGTCAGCGTCACTTTGACGTCGAGGATGGGGAAGCCCGCGAGCACGCCGGCGTCGACCACGCTCTGCACGCCCTTCTGCACGCCCGGGACGTACTCCTTGGGCACGTTGCCGCCGACGACCTTGTTCTCGAATTCGAAGCCCTTGCCCTGCTCGTTCGGCTCGATCGTCATCTTCACGCGAGCGAACTGGCCCGAGCCGCCGGTCTGCTTCTTGTGGGTGTAATCGACGTCGAAGCGCTTGGAGACGGTCTCGCGATAGGCCACCTGCGGCGCGCCGACATTGGCCTCCACCTTGAACTCGCGGCGCATGCGATCGACGATGATGTCGAGATGCAGCTCGCCCATGCCCTTGATGATGGTCTGGCCCGATTCGTGATCGACCGAGACGCGGAACGACGGATCT
>DASQLK010000080.1:0-10418 GCA_035630055.1 Methyloceanibacter sp.
TAGATGACATCTGCCAGGCCCTTCGAGGCTCGGCGCGGCTGCCGCGCCGAGCACCTCAGGGTGACGCGTCTTACATCCCCATCGCCTTCGCCTTGTTGAGCAATGCCTCGGCTTGGCGGATCGAGGCGATATCGATGAGGCGGCCGTCGAGCGACACCGCGCCCTTGCCCTCTTTCGCCGCCTGCTTCATCGCCTCGACGATGCGCTTCGCCTTGGTGACTTCCGCTTCCGACGGCGTGAACACCTGATTGGCGAGATCCACCTGAGAGGGATGGATCGCCCACTTGCCCTCGAAGCCGAGCACAGCCGCGCGCTTCGCCGCGGCGAGATAACCGTCGGGATCGGAGAAATCGCCGAACGGCCCGTCGATCGGGCGCAGGCCATAGGCGCGGCAGGCGACCATCATGCGCGACAGCGCATAGTGCCAGGGGTCGTTCCAGTAGAACGAGCGCTCGCTGCCGCTGTCATCCTTGTCCGACAGGATGCCGTAATCCGGATGCGGAGCGCCGATGCCCATGGTGCGCGCACGCGTGGAGGCGGCATAGTCGGCGACGCCAAAGCTCATCGCCTCGACCCGCGGGCTCGCCTGCGCGATGGCCTCGACATTGGCCATGCCGAGCGCCGTCTCGATGAGAAGCTCGAGCCCGATCTTCTTCTCGTATTTCTTGAACTGCTCGATCTGCGTCACCAGCATGTCGATGGCGTAGACGTCCTGCGGCACGCCCACTTTCGGGATCAGGATCATGTCGAGCCGCGGGCAGTTCTCCAACACATCGACCACGTCGCGATAGGCGTAGTGGGTATCGAGACCGTTGATGCGGATCATCATGGTCTTCGTGCCCCAGTCGATATCGTTGAGGCCCTGGATGATGTTCTTGCGCGCCTGCTCCTTGTCGTCCGGAGCGACGGCGTCTTCCAGGTCGAGGAAGATGATGTCGGCGCCGCCGGCGGCGGCCTTCTCGAACAGTGAGGGATTCGATCCGGGCACCGCCAGCTCGGACCGGTGCAGACGCGGCGTTGCTTGCTGGATTAGTGTAAAGCTCATCTTTCTTCCTCTCCTTAGGTTCAGCCCGTGGCGCCGAGACCGGCGGCCACGGTGTTGATCGAGAGCAGGAGGGCGGGTTTATACGCCTCCCGCTCGGATTCGCTTTCAGCGCCGCGGAAGCGGCGCAGCAGTTCAACCTGCTCGCGGTTGACTTCGTTGACGGTGGACAGCCTGAGCTGGAGCGCGTTGCGGAACTGTGGAAAGCGCTCCGCAACCGTGGCCGCGCCCGACAGCCTCAGCACCATCTCGCGCGTGAGCGCGAGCTCGTCGGCGATCAGCGCGAAGATGGTGTCCCGCACCCCCTCGTCGGCGACCAGGCCCGCATAGTCGCGCGCGATATCGAGATCGACGAGAAGGAGCGTCTTCTCCACCTCGTCGATGATGAGGCGGAAGAGCCGCGAGTCCGCATAGAGATTGGCAAGGAGCGTCTCGCCCTGCTCGCCGCGCACGTCCAGCAGCGACTTGATTGCGCTGCCGACGCCATACCAGCCGGTGATGACGTGGCGGTTCTGCGACCAGGCGAACACCCAAGGGATCGCGCGCAGATCCTTCAAGGAGCGCGCGCCGAAGCGCCGCGCCGGCCGTGACCCAATATTGAGAAGCGAGATCTCCTCGAGCGGGCTTGCAGCCTGGAAATAGGTGACGAGATCGGGGTGGCCGACGAGGCCGGAATAGGCCGCGCGGGAGGCGCCGGCGAGCGCTTCCATCGCATCGTCGAACTCGGGCCGGGGCTTCAATGCGTCCTCGCGCTCAGACTTCAGCGCATGCTCGAACACGCTCGCGGCAAGGAGTTCCATCTGGTAAAGCGCCGTGCCGCGATTGGCGTATTTCGACGACACCACCTCGCCCTGTTCCGTGACGCGGAAGCGGCCGCGGATCGAACCTGCGGGCTGCGCGGCGATGGCGCGTCCCGTGGGCGCGCCGCCTCTCGATACCGACCCGCCGCGGCCGTGAAAGAAGGCGATCGCCGTGCCGGCGTCCTCGCCCACCCGCGTCAAACCGGTTTGCGCCTTGTACAGCTCCCAGTTCGACGCGAAATAGCCCCCGTCCTTGTTGGAATCGGAATAGCCGATCATCACCTCTTGCACGTCGCCCTGCCAATGCGTCGAGCGGCGCACAACCGGGATGCGCAGGAACTCGCGCATGATTCCGGGCGCGGCGCGGAGATCGTCGATGGTTTCAAAGAGCGGCACGATCGGCATGCCACAAATCTCGGTGCCGGCCTCGTCGAGGTAGAGGCCCCCTTCCTTGGCGAGCACATAAGCGCCAAGGATATCGTCGACCGAGCGCGTCATCGAGAGGATGAAGGCGCCAAAGGCCTCGCGGTCGAGCTTCCGGCGCATCTCCGCCGCTTGCGCGAACATGGCGATCACATCGGCGGCCTCTTGCGGCAGGTCGGCAAGACGGGCTTCGCTGCGCGGCCGCGACAGCGCGAGCAGCAGCCATTGCCGCCATTCCTTGCTGCCGAGCGCCGGCGGCTCTTCGTCGCCATGCTGCGCCGTCGCCCACCACAGCGCGCGCAGCGCCTCGGTCGTCTTGGTGGTGTTCTCGCGGAGATCGAGCCGCACGGTGGTGAAGCGGAAGATCTCGACGGCGCGCCGCACGGGCCGCACCAGGTCCGCCGCCAGGGATTCCATGTTGGCCGCGACGAGCCCGAGCTCGATGATGCGAAGATCGGCAACAAGCTCGTCGGCATGGGCATAGCCGTCTGCCCCAGCCGCGCCGCTCTGGATCCTCCCAATGGTGCCGTCGAGTTTCCGCAGCACGGTCGTCAGGAACTGGCGGTAGGGCTCGCCCGGATTGCGCGTGCGGATGGCGTCAGCTTCGCCGGTTGCATCCAGCGCGGCATCGAGCTCGGCGCGGAAGCTTTCCGCCACCGGCAGCGCGCGCTCGGTAATGGAGAGCGCCTTTGCGAGATCGACGATGCGGGCGCGGTAATTGCGCAGCGAGGTGAGCGCGTTCTGTTGCAGTGTCCAGGCCGTGACCTCGGTGGTGACCCAGGGATTGCCATCGCGGTCGCCGCCGATCCACGAGCCGAACTGAAAGAAAGGCGGCAAGCGGAAGCGCTCGCCCGGGTAATGCTCAGCAAGCGCGTTATCGAGCAGCGCGAGCATCTGCGGCGCCATCTCGAACAGCGCCTCGTCGAAGAAATGCAGGCCGCGCGACACTTCGTGCTGCACCGTGGGCTTCTCCAGATGCAGCTCGCCGGTCATCCACACGAGCTCGATCTGGTCGCGCACGTCGTCGAGCACCGCCCGACGCTCGCGCTCGGTCCAGCGCTCCATCTCCAGTTCGCGCAGGAGAAGATAGATGCGGCGATATTTCTCCAGCACGGTGACGCGCTTGGATTCGGTGGGATGCGCGGTGATCACCGGGCGGATGCGCAAGGATGCGATCAGGCTTTCGACGTCGCGCGGGCCGGCGCCGCTGCGCGCCGCCTCGCCCACCACATAGTCGAACGTGCCGCGCAAGGACGCGCGCCCGCGCGTGCGTTCGCCATGGCGGCGGCGGCGCATGGCTGCGTTCTGCTCGGCGATGGCGAGGAGCTGGAACCAGATGCCTTGCACCTGTAGCACACGCGCCATGCGCTCCGGCGTGAACTTTGCGATGTTGGCGCCGCCGATCAGCACCGGCGCGATCTCGGGTTCGTGCTTGCGCACGACATCGAGCAACAACGCGAAGAGGATGTCGGCGGCATCCTTCACGGACGTGCCCGTGATAAGGGCTTTGGGCTGGCCACTAGCGCCCTGAACCTGGTTCAAGCCCTCATGCATGAAACGCCGACGCACTCCGAAACCGGGCCACCCGGGACGGGTGGCCGTGGACCGCGCGAGCCTGAGCCCGCGTGGCCGCAACTCTTGCGGCTGACGCGGGCTCGCTGCGCGCTTCAATGACCCAGCGGCGAGACGATCGGCGGCGCGTGCGGCGAACCTTACGCAGAGGCCCGGCGCTCCGTGCCCTTGCCGAGGACGCCTGCCACCGTCGAGCCGAACTCGCTCGGATTGGGGGCAACGGTCAGACCACACTCGCGCATGATCTCGGCCTTCTCCGCCGCGCTGTCGCCCGCCGCCGAAATGATGGCGCCGGCATGGCCCATGCGCCGACCCTTCGGTGCGGTCAGACCCGCCACGAAGCCGACCACGGGCTTCGACATGTTGTCCTTGATCCAAGCCGAAGCCTCGGCCTCCTGCGGACCGCCGATCTCACCGATCATCAGCACGGCCTCGGTCTCCGGATCCTCCTCGAAGAGGGCCAGATGATCGAGGAAGGACGAGCCGTTGATGGGATCGCCGCCGATGCCGACCGAAGTCGTGATGCCGATGCCGTGCGACTTCATCTGCGAGGCCGCCTCGTACCCGAGCGTGCCCGAGCGCGAGATCACGCCTACATTGCCCTGCAAGTAGATATGGCCGGGCATGATGCCGAGCATCGCCTTGCCGGGGCTGATGATGCCGGCGCAGTTCGGCCCGACCATCATCGGCCGCCGCTCCTTCGGGAAGCGCATCATATAGCGCTTCACCCGCATCATGTCCTGCGCGGGGATGCCGTCGGTGATCGAGCAGATCAGGCGCAAGCCCGCATCGGCGCCCTCCATGATGGCGTCGGCGCAGAATGCCGGCGCGACGAAGGTTATGCTCGTCGTGGCGCCCGTCTCCTTCACGGCTTCCTTCACCGTGTTGAACACCGGGATGCCCATATGCTTGGTGCCGCCTTTGCCGGGCGTCACGCCGCCGACGACATTGGTGCCGT
The DNA here is from genome assembly GCA_035630055.1 of Methyloceanibacter sp. Lineage (GTDB taxonomy): Bacteria > Pseudomonadota > Alphaproteobacteria > Rhizobiales > Methyloligellaceae > Methyloceanibacter. The sequence continues at coordinate 4,796 of DASQLK010000080.1, forward strand.
ATTCCACCATTTCCTTGGTGTGGAACGTGCCCTTGTCGCCGGTCATGCCCTGCACGACTACGGGGGTGGTTTCGTCGATCAAAATACTCATTGCTTGTCTCTCTCCCGAACGGACCGTTACGCCGCCATCTGCGAGCCCTTGCACGCCTCGACGGCTTTCTCCGCCGCCTCGGATAAGGTTTCCGCAGTGATCAGCTTCAGTCCGCTTTCGGCCAGGATCTTCCGGCCCTCTTCCACATTGGTGCCCGCCAGCCTGACGACGAGCGGCACCTTCACATCGACCGTCTCGCACGCCTGCACGACGCCCTTCGCCACCCAATCGCAGCGATTGATACCGGCGAAGATGTTGACGAGAACCGCCCGCACCTTGGCGTCGGACAGAACGAGCTTCAGCGCCGTGGCGATACGCTCCGGCGATGCGCCGCCGCCCACGTCGAGAAAGTTCGCGGGCTCGCCGCCGGCGTGCTTGATCATGTCCATGGTCGCCATGGCGAGACCCGCGCCGTTCACGATGCAGCCGATATCGCCGTCTAGGCCGATATAGTTGAGGTTGTGCTCGGCGGCCTGCGCCTCGCGCGGGTCCTGCTGCGACGGGTCGTGCATGTCCGCAACGTTGTGGCGGCGGAACAGCGCATTGTCGTCGAACGACATCTTGGCGTCGAGCGCGAGCACGCGGTCGTTCTTGGCGACGACGAGCGGGTTGATCTCAAGCATCGTCGCGTCGCAATCGCGGAACGCGCGATAGGCGTTCATGATCGTCGACACGCAGCTCTGCGCCTGCTTGATGTTGAGGCCGAGCTGGAACGCGATGTCGCGCGCCTGGAACGCCTGCAGGCCCACGGCCGGCTCGACGATCACCTGCACGATGGCCTCCGGCTCGGTGTGGGCGATCTCCTCGATCTCCATGCCGCCGCGCTGCGAGGCGATGACGCGGATGCGCTCCGTCTTCCGGTCGAGCACGAAGCCGAGATAAAGTTCGCGGTCGAACGGCTCCGCCACCTCGACATAGACGCGCTGCACGGGCTTGCCTTCGGGCCCGGTCTGGATCGTAACCAGCCGCTTGCCGAGCAGGTCCTGCGCCGCTTGTCGTACTTCGTGATAAGTCTTGCAGATCTTGATGCCGCCGGCCTTGCCGCGCGCGCCTGCATGGATCTGGGCCTTTACCGCCCAATTCCAGCCGCCGAGCTCGGTGGCGACATAAACGGCCTGATCCGGGCTGAACGCCACGGCGCCCTTCGGCACCGGCACGCCGAAGCTGCCCAGCAATTCCTTCGCTTGATACTCGTGTACGTCCACGATTCTCCTCCCTAGCTGACTCTCACCGCGGGCGGTGTCTATGAGCGCTCAGCTCACCTTACCCTTGACGATTCCATATGCCTTCTCGGTCACTTCTTCGGCGCCCGCCAGAAGGCCATCCAGTTCTTTTAGCTTAGCGTCCACGAAGCTCTTGTCTGCAATCATCTTCACATTGATGAAAACATTCAAGGCGGCGCTTCGCAGTGCAGCATAAGCCGCGAGCACGCCTACACCGGCATCGGAGATGACGTTGAGGTTGCCTTTTTCAGATGCCGCGAGGGCGAGATCGATGACCTGGCGCGCGAGCCGGCAGCAGCGCAGCGGCACGTCGGTCGCCTCTTTCAGCGCGGACTGGATTGCCTCGTCGCGCTTCGCCTTGTCCGCGTCGCTTTCCTTCGCCATGCCATAGGCGCCCATCACCGCATCGAACGCACGCACGTCGTCCTGGATCATCCCGGTAAGCCGAACCCGCAAGTCTTCCGACTTGGCGAGGATGTCCTTCATCTCCGTCTCGACGTCGGCATACTTCTTTTTGCCGATGGTGAGGTTGCAGACCATGCTGACAAGGGCAGCGCCCTGCGCGCCGATGATGGCGGCAGCGCTGCCGCCTCCCGGCGTCGCCGCGCTCGATGCGAGTTCCCCGAGGAACTGCTCGATGGAGCTGTCCTTGAGCATTGCCATCACGCCATCTCTTTCGCCAGCGCGTAGATCTCCTCGGCGTCGAACACGCCCTCGGAGCTCTCGAACAGCTTGCCGATGCAGGCACGGTGCAATTTCAGCTTGAGCCCGCCGATGCCGAGCGCACCGAAGGCGAGCTTGCCGTTATAGTCCTTGCCCTTGTCGGTCGCCTCGATGCCTTCGATCCCGAGCGGTGGCTGCGCGTTCACGTCCGCGACCATCTCAATATTCGGATTATCGATCCACGCCGACTTCGGCAGGAGCTGCACGCCGATGGCGCCCGCGGAATAGACAATGTTGGCATCCTTGGCCGCCGCGGCGCGCTCCTCGTCGGTACCGCCCGCTACGCCGTTCACGGTGATGCCGAAACGCTTGCCGATGACTTTGGCGGCATCTTCGGCGCGGTCCTTGGTGCGCGACGTGACCGTCACGTCAGCACCCTCCATGCCGAGAAAGCCCGCGGCGCGCATGCCCACAGGACCGGTGCCGGCGAGCACCAAGGCCTTCTTGCCCTTCAGCGGCTTCGCCTTGGCAAGGAGCGCCACGCCGGCCGCCGCTGTCGTGTTCGAACCGTTGGAATCGAGCATGACGGAAACGCGGAAGGGGCCGAAGAAATGCTTCTTGATCTTCTCGAAAAGGGCCTCGCCCTTTTCCATGTTGCCGCCGCCGACAAAGATCGCCGTGTTCTGCTTGTCCTTGCCGCCGCGGGTAAAGATCGTACCGTCGACGAGCGCGCCGACATTGTCCGGCGTCACGCTGGCATAGCCCGTGACGTGATCGGCGCCGCCGTCATAACCGACCACGGTATCGAACACGCTCGGGACGGCATCGGTATCGAACAGGAACAGAAGTTTCTTCATTGTGTCTCCGCGCCCTCTTTGGGCGTTTCCTCTTAGGCTTCCACGACGTTCTGCGGCTTGCCGGCCACGAACGCCTCGATATTGTCGATGAGCTGATCGGCGAGAATCTGCATCGCCTCCTTGCTCGCCCACGCCACGTGCGGGGTGACGATGAGATTGGGGATCGTCTTGTCGAGCAGGATATTGCCGTCTTTCGGCGGCTCCACCGTCAACACGTCGAAGCCGGCGCCGGCGATGGTGCCGTTCTTCAGCGCCTCGGCGAGCGCAGCCTCGTCAACGAGGCCACCGCGCGCGGTGTTGATAAGGATGGCAGTGGGCTTCATCTTCTTCAGCTCCGCCACGCCGATCATGTTCTTCGTCTCTGGCGTGAGCGGCACGTGCAGCGTGATGATGTCGCTTTCCTTCAGGATCCTCTCCAGATCCACGAGCCCCGGCTGCGGCATCACATCGTAGGGCAGCACCTTCATGCCGAGCGCCTCTGCGCGCTTGCCGATGGATTTACCGAGCGCGCCATAACCGACGATGCCGAGCGTGGAACCCGCGATGTCGCGGATGGGATGGGTCAGGAAGCAGAACTGGCTGGACTTGTTCCAAACGCCGTTCTGCACGTCGTTGACATAGGTCAAGAGATTGCGCCGCAGCGCGAAGATGAGCGCGATGACATGCTCTGGCACGGTGTTGAAGGCGTAGTTACGGATATTCACGACCGTGATGCCGTGCTCCTTGCAATACGCCTTGTCGACCACGTCCGTGCCCGTCGCCGCGACCGCGATCAACTTCAGTTTGGGAAGCTGCTTCAGCACGTCGGCGCGCATCGGCACCTTGTTGATGATGGCGATGGTCGCGTCCTTCAGGCGCTCGACGATCTCGTCCGGCGTCCAGGTGGACTCGTACTCTTTATACGTATGGGGAAAGCTCGGTTTGCGGACGTTGGCGTCAACCGACTCTCGATCGAGGAAGACGATCGCGTGCTCCACTGAAAACCCCCTACTCGCGTTCCACCTGTTACGGCGCGGCCGGCATGCCGCGCGTCCTGAAGCACAAACTTTTCTTCTACGCCGTCGTCGATGCCGGACGACGGCGTGAGGACGTCAAGCCCTCGCTAACGGAATTGACCCCCCCAATCCGCGGTATGGCTTGGATCGCTTGCCCCTATTCGGCGGCGATCTTCTTTTCCTTGGCCTGGAGGCCGCCCTGGAAGGACGCCTGCGCGGCGGCGACGCCGCTGCCAAGCTCGACCTCGATGCCCACGTCGCGCATGGCCATCTCGGCGCCGGCAATGGCACCGAGCAGCATGAGCTCGTTCAGGTCGCCGAGGTGACCAATGCGAAACAGCTTGCCCGCCATCTGCGACAGGCCGGCGCCGAGCGCCAGATTATAGCGCCGATAGGCGATATCGATGACGTCCGCGCCATTGAAGCCGGGCGGCACCATGATCGCGGTGACGGTGTCTGAGTTCCACTTCGGCTCCTTGGCGCAGAGCGAAAGGCCCCAGCCCTTCACCGCGGCGCGGGCGCCGTTGGCGAGGCGGTGGTGCCGCGCGAAGACGTTGTCGAGGCCCTCTTCGCTGAGGATCGCAAGCGACTCCCGCAGGCCGTGGAAAAGCGAGACTGCCGGCGTGTAGGGAAAATAGCCGGTGGGATTCGTGCGCATGTGATCGGCGAAATCGAAATAAGCGCGCGTGCACTTGGCATCCTTCATCGCCGCCAGCGCCTTCTGGCTCGCGCAGGCGATGCCGAGACCAGCCGGCAGCATCATGCCCTTCTGCGAGCCGGTGATCGCGACGTCGACGCGCCAGTCGTCCATGCGGAAGTCGATGCTCGCGATCGAGCTCACCCCATCGACATAAAGCAGCGCCGGATGACCCGCGGCGTCCATGGCGCGGCGCACCGCTGCCACATCGCTGGTGACGCCGGTGGCGGTCTCGTTATGGACCACCATGACGCCCTTGATTTCGTGGTTCTTGTCGGCGCGAAGCGCCTCTTCGATGCGCTCGGGATTGGCGCCTGTACCCCACTCCTCGTCCTGGATGATGACATCGAGGCCGTGCCGCTTCGCAAGCTCGGCCCAGAGATGGCTGAACTGGCCGAAACGCGGCGCAAGCACCTTGTCGCCGGGAGAACGGGTATTCGTCAGCGCGGCTTCCCACGCGCCGGTGCCGCTCGAAGGAAAGATGAAGACCTGACCGTCTTGGGTCTTGAAGACCTTCTTCATTTCTTCGAAGAGCGGCAGCGTCAGCTTCGGGAAGTCGGACGAGCGGTGATCTTCCATCGGAACGTGCATGGCGCGCAGCACGCGCTCGGGCACGTTCGTCGGTCCCGGCACGAACAGAAAATTACGCCCTGGCTTTCTAGCGCCCGCCATCGTCTCCTCCGAGGGAAGTCTTTGGATTTAGCCGCGACCCCAACCCTGAGTTGCTTGGGATCGGGGAAAAGGTGGTAGCCTCCGCGGGCACGGCTGGCAACCCCTTTCCAGTGTTAGAACAGCCCGGCAATGCGTCCGTCGTTGCCGAGCTCGATATTGTTGGCGGCGGGCACTTTCGGCAGGCCCGGCATCGTCATGATGTCACCGCAGATGACGACGACGAACTCCGCCCCCGCCGACAGCCTGACCTCGCGAACCGGGATGACGTGGCCCGACGGCGCACCCTTCGCGTCCGGGTTGGTGGTGAAGGAATATTGCGTCTTGGCGATGCAGATCGGCGCGTTGCCGAAGCCTTCCTTCTCGATCTCGGCGAGGCGGTCCTTCACGCTCTTGTCCGCGGCGATGTCGTCGGCGCCGTAGATTTC
>DASQLK010000081.1:0-3141 GCA_035630055.1 Methyloceanibacter sp.
ACCGAGCACGCCGCGCTCGGCGGCATATTCCAGCGCGGGCACCGCATCGGCGAACGCGCCGGCAGTCATGGCCTTCGTACCCTGACGATAGGCATCGGTGGCGGAGGTGTAACTCGGCGGCACGTCGCCGGCGCCCGTGGCAACCGGACCGAGAAGCACGACGGCGGCAAATGCCGCGAGGACAGCCGTGCGGTTATACATCGGCATAGCACGCCACTTCCGCTTGCCCGCCCGGATGGGTGACGGCGCCGGTTCGCGCCGGCCCCACCTCGTTCGCATATTTCCACAATGCGCCGCTGCGGAACTCCGTCGTGCGCGGCTTCCAATCCTTGGCGCGCCGGTCGAGCTCCGCCTGATCGATCTCGAGATCGAGCGTGCCGGCGTCGGCATCGATGGCAATGATATCGCCGTCGCGCACGAGCGCGATCGGACCGCAGAGCGCAGCCTCGGGCCCGACATGACCCACACAGAAGCCGCGCGTGGCGCCGGAGAAGCGGCCGTCGGTGATAAGAGCCACCTTGTCGCCCATGCCCTGGCCGTAGAGCGCGGCGGTGGTGGACAGCATCTCGCGCATCCCCGGGCCGCCCTTCGGCCCCTCGTAGCGGATGACGATGACGTCGCCTTCCTTGTAGTTCTTGGCGCCGACGGCGGCGAAAGCATCCTCCTCGCGATCGAAGCAGCGGGCGGGCCCGCGGAACTTCACGCTCTTCATGCCGGCGACCTTGACGATGGCGCCATCGGGGGCGAGCGAACCGCGCAGGCCGACAACGCCGCCGGTCGGCGACAGCGGCCTGTCCGCCGGGCGGACGACATCCTGCTCGGGATTCCACGCGACTTTCGCAAGGTTGTCTTTGATGGTGCGTCCGGTCACGGTCATGCAATCGCCGTGGAGATAGCCATGATCAAGGAGTGTCTTCATCAGAATCGGGATGCCACCAGCCTCGAACATGTCCTTGGCCACATAGCGGCCAGAAGGCTTCAAATCCGCGATATAAGGTGTCCTTTTCAAGACTTCCGCGACCGCGAAGAGATCGAAGTCGATGCCGCATTCATGGGCGATGGCCGGCAGATGCAGCGCCGCGTTGGTGGAGCCGCCAGAGGCGGCGACGACGGCCGCGGCATTTTCCAGCGCCTTGCGCGTGACGATGTCGCGCGGCCTGATATTCAGCGCGAGCAAATCCATGATCTTCTCGCCGGCCGCCATGCAGAAGCTGTCGCGGATCTCGTAAGGCGCCGGCGCGCCGGCCGAATACGGCAACGCAAGACCGATCGCCTCGGAGACGGTCGCCATGGTGTTGGCGGTGAACTGCGCGCCGCATGCGCCCGCGGACGGGCACGCGACATGCTCGAGCTCGTCCAGGTCCTCAGGCGACATCTTGCCGACCGAATACTGGCCGACTGCCTCGAACAGATCCTGCACCGTGACCTGACGGCCGCGGAAGGTACCCGGCAGGATCGAGCCGCCATAGATGAAGATCGACGGCACATTGAGACGGCACATAGCCATCATCATGCCCGGGAGGGACTTGTCGCAGCCGGCGAGACCGACCAGCGCGTCGTAGGAATGGCCGCGCATCGTGAGTTCGACGGAGTCGGCGATCACCTCGCGCGACGGCAGTGATGACTTCATGCCCTGATGGCCCATGGCGAGGCCGTCGGTGACGGTAATGGTGCAGAACTCGCGCGGCGTGCCGTGCGCGGCGGCGACGCCCTGCTTCACGGCCTGCGCCTGGCGCATCAGCGAGATGTTGCAAGGAGCGGCTTCGTTCCAGCAGGTGGCGACGCCGACAAAAGGCTGATGGATCTGCCCGCGCGACAGGCCCATGGCGTAATAATAGGAGCGATGGGGCGCCCGGGTGGGGCCCTCGGTGACATGCCTACTCGGCAAACGCGACTTATCGAACGTCTTGGCGTCCATCACCATTATCCGGCGAGGTCAAAGGGAGTGTTGCGCAATTCCCGCGCAGGGCCCCGCAATCTCCGCTCCTGCTTTTAAGGGGTTCTTTTTGCCCCAGTCGGCAGGGAAAACGTTAAGCGGCCGAAGCCTCCGTATCCTAAAGTTTTATGGCGCAAACGAGGCGTAAATGCCTCAGTCTGTTGCAGTTTAGTAACAGTTTGCGATGATTGTGGCTGACATCGCGAAGGGTGCCCATAGCGTGGGCAACTACCCGCGAATTAAAGCGCTGCCTGGAGCCGCTTCAAGGCCTGCTCCAGCTTTGTCGCCGTGGCTTCCGCCTCAGACCTTCGCTCCCGCTGCTCCTCGACCACATGCTCCGGCGCGCGGGAGACGAACTTGTCGTTGGCGAGCTTGGCGTCGATCTGCTTGATCTCGGAGCCGACCTTGTCGATCTCGCGCTTCAGGCGCTTCGATTCTTCAGCGATGTCGATCACGCCGCCGAGCGGCAACGCCAATGTCGCCTCATCGAGGACAATCTGAACCGCGCCTTGCGGCGCATCGCCAAAGGCGAGGCTCTCGACCCGGGCCATGCGCTTGATGATGTCGTCATAGCGCCCGGCGCGGGCCTTCGTTTCTTCGTTCGCGCCCGAGACGACGAGCGGGACACGCGCACCTGCCGGCACGTTCATCTCAGCGCGCACCGAGCGCACATCAGAGATGAGGCGCATGAGCCAATCGATCTCGGCGTCGGCTTCCTTGTTCTGGAGGCCACGCGGCGAAGGCCACTCCGCCAGCAGGAGGAGCGTGTCGCGCTGCGACGGACCGGCGAGCTGCGCCCACAGTTCCTCGGTGACGAACGGCATAAAAGGATGCAGAAGCTTCAGCGCCTCGTCGAGAATATGCGCGGTCATGGCGCGCGTCTCCGCCCCGGCTTCGGCGTCCGAGCCCAAAAGGATCGGCTTCGTCAGCTCGAGATACCAGTCGCAGAAGATGTGCCAGACGAAGTGATAGATGGCGCCGGCGGCGTCGTTGAAACGAAAGGCCTGCAAGGCCTCGGTGACAGCGGCCTGCGCACGCTCGGCCTCGCCGGCGATCCAGCGATTGACAGTTTGGCGCGCTGAAGCCGGATCAAAATTCGGTTGGCGCTCGGCACCGTTCATCTCGGCGAAGCGCGCAGCGTTCCAGAGCTTGGTCGCGAAGTTGCGATAGCCTTCGACGCGGGCCGGACTGAGCTTGATGTCACG
>DASQLK010000082.1:0-3744 GCA_035630055.1 Methyloceanibacter sp.
GACCGCCACGAATCTGATCGCCTCGTCGTCCACGGGAGGTTCCGCCGTCCGCAGCCACCACCAGCCGAAAAGCGCCGCCGCGGCAGCGCCGAGAACGAGCGCGGCGATGCCCGGATGCGGCGTCAAGCGCGCCGTCAGTTCGCCGCTTCAGTGGCGACGAGCTTCCAGTTCGGGTTCTTGGAGTTGATCTCGCGCGCGAACGTCCAGATGTCCGTCACCTCGCGCACCTTCTTGGCGTCGCCTTCGACCACATCGCCCTCGGCGTCGCGCGTGACCGTGATCATCTCGCTCACGAATTTCACCGTGACATAGGCGGTGCGGTTCTTCACCTCGGCCTCGATGATGTCCGCCTTGTCGATGCCGACGAGCGTGGACTCCATCTTCTCGCCGCGGCCCTCGCGCTCGCGGATCGCGCGCTCGAAGCCGTCAAAGACGTCCTTGCCGAGCAGGTTCTGCAAAGCCTGCGCATCGCCGTCGGCATAGGCCGAGACGATCATCTCGTAAGCGCCCTTGGCGCCGTCGAGGAATTGTCCGGGATCGAAGCCGGTATCTGCGCGCATCAGCTCCGTGAGCGACTTGCCGAGCGGGCTGTCCTTCGGCGCATGGCGGCCGAGCCGTTCCTCGATGTCTTCAGCGGATGGCATCTGCGCTTCTGCCGGCGCGCGTCCCGTGCGCCCGCGCGGCAGCGCCACCACCGCCTCGTTGCCTTCCGCGCCCGCGCGCTTCGTCGCGCCCGGGGCCGAATAGGGATCGTAGGGCGGCCGTTCGTTGCCCGTGCGCCGGCCGAGCACGTTGCGCAGGCGGATGAAGATCACCACTGCCAGCACCAGGAACAACAGCGTATAAATGTCGAATGCTTCGTTCATTTATCTTTTGCCACCCGCATCGAGGATAGGCCCGCTTTAGCGCGGACGCTCTAGGGTGGGAATATTGGTTCTCGCCTAGAGATTTGCCAGCGGGAGCCTACGATGGACGGGCTTCGTCCGCCCTTTAAGGATCACACGCCACAATCTAGGGCATTCGATGGCATCAAGCCAACCCTAAAGGCCGCTTTCGCTTAATTGAGCCCTAGCCCGGCAACAGCTCGGGGCAACGTACCACCCCTGATGGGTGATTGCGGGTCGCCCACCGTCATGTTAGCTCCTCACGCTCCGCGAGCGAAATCGAGCCATGGCGAAGAAGCAGGACAAGGAACCCGGGCGCAAGGTGAACGGCGATGCGCCCGAGACGGGCGGCGCCGCGCCGGAGTCTGCCGTGCCGACCCAGGCCCAGCTCACCGTCATCGGCCAATATGTGCGCGATCTCTCCTTCGAGAGCCCCAACGCGCCGCAGACCCTGCAAGGCCCCGGCGAGAATCCGCAGCTTCAGGTCGCGGTCAATGTGAATGCCGGCACCCGCGCGGAGGAGACCTACGAGGTCGCGCTCAATGTCGAGGTCCACGCCAAGAACGACGCCGGCATCATCTACAATGTCGAGCTCGTCTATGCCGGGCTCTTCCGCCTGCGCAACATCCCGCAAAATCTGCTGCAGCGCGTCCTCTTCGTGGACTGCCCCGCGATCCTCTTCCCGTTCCTGCGCCGCGTGCTGTCCGACATCGTGCGCGACGGCGGCTTCCCGCCGCTCCTGCTCGACCCGATCGATTTCGGCAAGCTTTACGCCCAGAATCTCGCCCGCGCCGGCGCGCAGCCGCAGGTCCACGCTAAGAACTAGCTCAAGCTTAGAGTGAGAGGGTCAGCCCGTCAGCGCCTCTGGCTGGCTTGCGCCGCCATAGCGCTGCCACAGCGCAGCCGTGCCGAGTGTCTCCACGAAGGCGCGATGCGCGTCGATCTCGGCGGCCGAGATCCGCGGCGCGAGCGGCCGCTCCCTTGGGCGCACCCGCTCGCCGCCCATTTCCAAGCCCATGCCCTGACCGCCCTGGATGACGAAGTCGAGCCGCGCCTGGTGCCCGCCGACAAGCTCCACATAGACGCCGGCCAGCAGGCGGCAGTCGAGCAGCGCCCCGTGCTTGTCGCGTTCGGTGAGGTCGATGCCGTAGCGCTTGCAGAGCGCATCCAGGCTGCACGGCGCGCCCGGATGCCGCCGCCGCGCCAATGCGAGCGTGTCCACCACCCGGTCCCAGGTGAGCAGCGGCCGCGTCAGGCGCTCCAGTTCCGAATTGAGAAAGCCGAAATCGAACGCGGCGTTGTGCATGACGAGGATCGCCCCGTCGACGAAGCCGAGCACGTCGTCTGCGATGTCCGCGAAGCGCGGCTTGTCGCGTAGGAATTCAGTGGAAAGCCCATGCACCTCGAACGCGCCATAGGGCACGTCCCGCTCCGGATTGACATAAGTGTGCCAGACCCGCCCCGTGGGGATGCAGTTGAGGAGCTCGACGCAGCCGATCTCGACGACCCGGTGGCCGTCGAACGGGTCGAGCCCCGTCGTCTCCGTATCGAGAATGATCTCCCGCAAAATTCCCTCTACCTCTCCCAAGCTCCGCTCATGCCCGGCCTGACCGGGCATCCAGGGCCGCAGGTCTCCGCACATGCGGCTCTGAATTGCTGGATAAACGTCCGCAAGGACGTTTTCCTTTACGCCCGCGGGCCGCGCAGCCGCTCCATGACCGTCCCGTCGCGATCCTGCAGCGATTCGATCAGTTTATCGACCTCGGCCTGCATGTTTTCCAGGCCCGATCCGCTCTCGACAACGTAATCCGCCCGCGCCCGCTTCTCCGCATCCGGTATCTGCCGCGCCTTCAGGCCTGCGAATTTTTCGGCCGTCATGCCGGGCCGCGCCAGCACGCGCTCCATCTGCACGTCCTCCGGCGCGCTCATGACGATGCTGACATCGACCCGCTCATGCGCGTCGGTCTCGAAGAGGAGCGGGATCTCGAGCACGGCGAGCTTTGCGCCCTTCGCCTCCTGCTCCCGCAGGAACTCGATCTCTGCCTCGACCACGAGAGGATGGATGATGGCTTCCAGCTGTTTCAGCCGCTCGCGCGAGCCCGCAACCTGCGCGGCCAGCATCGTTCTGTCGATCTTCCCCGCCCGCGCGACCCCTGGGAACGCCGCCTCGATGGCGGGGACCGCCGCGCCCTCGTAAAGGCGATGCACCTGCGCATCGGCGTCGAAGACCGCGATCCCGCGGCGGGCGAAATGCGCGGCCGCCGCCGACTTCCCCATCCCCATGGACCCGGTGAGGCCGATGACCAGCATCATGGCCCCCTTAAGCTTGCTTCGATCTCGGCGCGCAATTCCGGCGTCACCGCCGGGCGCACGCCGAACCAGCGCTCGAAACCTGGCACCGCTTGATGCAGGAGCATGCCGAGCCCGTCCACCGCGCGGCTCCCGCGCAGATGCCCCGCGGCGAGAAGCTCCGTTTGCAGCGGGGTATAGACGATGTCGGCCACGACCGCGTCCACCGGCAGCTCCGCAAGATCGATCTCAAGCGGCGGCAATCCCGTCATGCCGAGGCTCGTTGCGTTCACCAGGAGCCCGCAATCGGCGAGTGCGGCGTGACGAGCATCCCAGTCGACCGAATGCACCCGCGCGCCGAAGTCATACGCCAGGGCGTCGGCGCGCTCCCGCGAGCGATTGGTTAGGCGGATCTCACCGGCCCCTTCATCAAGTAGCGCATACACGACCGCCCGTGCGGCCCCGCCCGCGCCGAGCACGGTCACGGGGCGCGTGCCCGCCTGCCACTCCGGGGCTTCGGTCTTGAGGTTCTCGATAAAACCGAAGGCATCGCTGTTGCCGGCGCAGAGCC
>DASQLK010000083.1:0-2883 GCA_035630055.1 Methyloceanibacter sp.
TTCTCGTGTCGGACGTGAGCTTCATCTCGCTCAAGCTCGTGCTGCCCGCTGTCGTCCCCTTGCTGAAACCGCGCGCGGACCTCGCCGTTCTGGTGAAGCCGCAATTCGAAGCCGGGCGCGACCACGTGAAGAAGGGCATCGTGCGCGACGAGGCTGTGCATCGCGCCGTGTGCGAGGACATGACGGCGTTCGTCGCCTCGCTCGGCTTCACCGTCATCGGGCTCGTCCCCTCGCCCATCGAGGGCGGGGACGGCAACCGCGAATTCTTATTGGGAGCCCATCGTGGCTGAACAGGTCATCATCAAGCGCCTCGGCGCGAAAGCCGACGGCATCGCGGAGACATCGTCCGGCCCCGTCTTCGTGCCGAAGGTGCTGCCGGGAGAAACGGTCACCATCGAGCGCGACGGATCGCATGCGCATCTCGTCAGCGTCGATATCCCGTCGTCCGAGCGCGAGACGCCCTTCTGCCCCTATTTCGACGATTGCGGCGGCTGCGCGACGCAGCACATGCAGCACGGCTTCTATCAGGCCTGGAAGCACGGCACGCTCGTTCATACCCTGAAGCAGGCGCGGATCGAGGCGCCGGTCGAGGCTCTCGTCGATGCCCATGGCGTCGGGCGGCGGCGTGTCACCTTGCATGTGCGCTTTCCCGACCGCGCCATGCATGTGGGCTTCATGGCCCCGCGCAGCCACCGGATCGTCGAGATCGCCTTCTGCCCCATCACGGAACCCGCCTTGAAGGACCGGGCGCCCGCGATCGCGCGCGTGATCGGCGAGCATCTGAAAGGACCGCGCAAGCCGCTCGACGTCCAGATCACGGCGACGCAGACCGGCTTCGACGTGGATGTGCGCGGGCACGGGCCGATGAAGGATGCGGATCGCCTGAGGCTGATCGATCTCGCAGACAGGCTCGATCTCTCGCGTCTGTCGATCCATGGCGACGTGATCGTGGAGCGCCGGCCGCCCGCCATTCTCATGGGGCGCACGTCGGTTGTGCCGCCTCCCGGATCGTTCCTGCAGGCGACGAAGCTCGGCGAGGACGTGCTCGCCGGCCTCGTCACGGAGGCCTGCGCGAAAGCCAAGCGCGTCGCCGATCTCTTCGCCGGCGCAGGTCCCTTCTCCTTGAGGCTTGCGGAAAAATCGGAGGTTCACGCGGTCGAGTTCGACAAGGACTCGATGACGGCGCTCGACAAGGCGGTGCGGGCGACGCCCGGCCTTCGCCGCGTGTCGACGGAGGCCCGCGACCTCTTCCGCCGCCCTCTCCTCACGCCGGAGCTCAATGCCTTCGACGCGGTCGTGCTCGATCCGCCGCGCGCCGGCGCCGAGGCGCAGGTAAAGCAGCTCGTCGTCTCGAAGGTGCCGCTCGTGGTCAGCGTCTCCTGCGATGCCGCCACATTCGCCCGCGACGCTGCGATTTTGCTGAGCGGCGGCTACCGCCTGGAGCGCGTGATCCCGGTCGACCAGTTCAAGCATTCCCCGCATCTGGAGGTGGTCGGAATCTTGAGACGGGACGTGGCGAAGAAGCGGCGGTAATCCAGACCGTCATCCCGGACGAAGCGTCAGCGGAGATCCGGGATCGCTTTCAGAACGAGGTGCCTGAACCTCCGCTGTCATTCCCGCGCAGGCGGGAATCCATAAACGCTGACGGTGCCGAACTGGTTTATGGTCGTGGTTATGGATCCGCTGAGTTCACGCTGGAAGTGCAACACCTGCTAAGGTGTTGCTGCGATGGGACAGACTTATGCTCACTTGAGCCTGCGCGAGCGGGTTGAGATTGAACTTCTGCGCGCGGCCGGTCACTCGGTGCGCTGGATCGGCCGGGCCCTGGGACGCTCGGCGGCGACGATCAGCCGGGAATTGAGGCGTAACGCCAAACCCACCAAGCAATGGCGCGGCTCCTATGACGGCGAGCGCGCCCATGCTCTGGCCGTGCGCCGCCGCCGCTGGGATGCCCGCTTCAAGCTGGCGCGCCAGCCGGACCTGCGTGCCCTGGTCGGACAACGCCTTGCGATGGGACACTCGCCCGAGCAGATCGCGGGCCGGCTGGCGCACGATCAAGGTAGACCCGTTATCAGCCACGAGTCCATCTACCGCTATGTCTATCACCGCTCCAGCCTCAAGGATCACTGGCACCGCCTTCTGCCCCGGCGCAAGAGCCGGCGCGGCCGCCTGGGCCGGCGCGGCGGCTCTTCGGCCAGCTTCATCAAGCATCGCCTGGCCGTGGCCCACCGGCCGCAGGAGGCGGAGAGCCGCACCGTCGCGGGCCATTGGGAGGCGGATCTCATGGCCTTTTCCCGTTACGGCCAGTACGTGCTGGTCATCCATGAGCGCCGCTCCCGCCTGCTCCTGGTCGACCGGCTGCCCAACAAGACGGCGGGGGCCGTTCTGGAGCGGCTGCATCGCTGCCTGAGCCCCCTGCCGGCGCCGATGCGCCGGTCGCTGACCTTCGACAACGGCACCGAGTTTGCCTTGCACTATCGGCTCACCGAGCGGTTGGGCCTGGCAACCTTCTTCTGCGATCCGCATGCTCCCTGGCAAAAGGGCGGGATCGAGAATGCCATCGGCCGTCTGCGGCGGCGCTTGCCGCGCAAGGCCGATCTGGCCACCCTGTCGCAGCCGGAGCTGTCGGCTCTGGTCGAGATCTACAACACGACGCCGCGAAAGTGCCTTGCCTTTCGCACCCCGCACGAGATCTTCTCAAAGGCCATCAACCGTGTTGCACCTCAACCGTGAATTCACCTCCCCGCCTGCGCGGGAATGACAGTGTTCAGGTTCAAGCGCCACTCTCGTCATCCCGTACGGCGTCAGCCGATCCGGGATGACGAAAAGCGCTACTCCCTCGCAAAAGCGTCCGTCGCCTCGATGAGGTGATGCGTGATGCCG
>DASQLK010000084.1:0-19882 GCA_035630055.1 Methyloceanibacter sp.
GATCGGAGAACGGCATGCCAAGCTCGATCACGTCCGCGCCCGCCGCCGGCAGCCCCTTCAGGATCTTGAGGGAGACGTCATAGTCGGGATCGCCGGCGGTGACGAAGGTCACGAGACCGGCGCGGCCCTCCCGCTTCAACGAAGCGAATTTCGTGTCGATGCGCGTCACGCTCACATCTCCATCTCGAGATGCTCGGCCACCGCGAAAATATCCTTATCGCCACGGCCGCACAGATTCATGACAAGGAGATTGTCGCGCGGCAGCGTCGGCGCGAGCTTCTTCACATAGGCAAGTGCATGAGAGGGCTCCAACGCGGGGATGATACCCTCTAGGCGCGTGCAGAGCTGGAACGCGTCGAGCGCCTCCTTGTCGGTGACGGCGACATAGTTCACCCGGCCGGTATCCTTGAGCCATGCGTGCTCGGGACCGACGCCCGGATAGTCGAGGCCCGCGGAGATGGAGTGGCCCTCGATGATCTGGCCGTCGCCGTCCTGCAAGAGATAGGTGCGGTTGCCATGCAACACACCGGGCTTGCCGCCGGTCATGGATGCCGCATGGCCGGTCGCAACCTCGAGGCCGTAGCCGCCGGCTTCGACGCCGTAGATGGCAACCGACGGTTCGTCGAGGAAGGGATGGAACAAGCCCATGGCGTTGGAGCCGCCGCCAATGCAGGCGACAAGGCTATCGGGAAGGCGGCCTTCGCGCTCAAGCATCTGCTCGCGGACTTCGTTGCCGATGACGGACTGGAAATCGCGCACCATGGCCGGGTAAGGATGCGGGCCGGCGACGGTACCGATGATGTAAAACGTGTCGTCGACATTGGCGACCCAATCGCGAAGGGCGTCGTTCATCGCATCCTTCAAGGTGCTGGAGCCTGACGTCACCGGACGCACCTCGGCGCCGAGAAGTTTCATACGGAAGACATTGGGACGCTGCCGCTTGATGTCGGTCGCGCCCATATAAACGACGCATGGCAGCCCGAAGCGCGCCGCAACGGTTGCCACCGCGACGCCGTGCTGGCCGGCGCCGGTCTCGGCGATGATGCGGGTCTTGCCCATGCGCCGCGCGAGTTGAATCTGCCCGAGGCAGTTATTGATCTTGTGCGAGCCGGTGTGGTTGAGCTCATCGCGCTTGAAATAGATTTTCGCGCCGCCGAGATGCTCGGTCATGCGCTCGGCGAAATAGAGCGGGCTCGGCCGGCCGCCATAATGGGCGAGCATGTCGGTCAGTTCGGCCTGGAAGTCGGGATCGTTCTTCGCCTCGGTGTAGGCGCGGTCGAGATCGAGGACGAGCGGCATCAGCGTCTCGGCGACAAAGCGGCCGCCGAAGAGGCCAAAATGGCCGCGCTCGTCCGGACCCGAGCGATAGGTGTTGAGAGGGCTTTGCTCGGTCCTGGCGCTCATGATGCCTTCTTCTGATTTTGCGGGGCGCCCGCCTTCGCAGCGGCGATGAACGCGGCGACCAAGGCAGCATCCTTCTCGCCCGGCGCGGTTTCCACGCCAGAGGAAACATCCACCAGTCCGGCACCCGTGATGGCGATGGCGGCGGCCACGTTGTCTGCGTTGAGGCCGCCGGAAAGCGCGAACGGCCCCGACGGCGCAACGCCGCGCAGCCGCACCCAATCGAAGGCGACGCCGTTGCCGCCTGGAAGGACATGCCCTGAGGATGGCTTTGCATCAAAAAGGATCATGTCGGCGATGCCGTCATAATCCGCACCCCGCGCGACATCATCGCTATCGGAGACGGCGACGGCCTTGATAATGCCGCGGCTTGCGCGCGCCTTGATCTCGGCGACACGGGCCGGGCTCTCGCCGCCATGGAGCTGGATGAAATCGGGATCGACGATGTCGACTACCCGGTCGATCAGGGCGTCATCAGGATCGACCAGCACGGCCACCGTGGCGATACGGCCCCTCGCCGCTGCGGCAAGGCTCTGAGCCTCCTCGACCGTCACGTGGCGCGGGCTGCGCGGAAACACGACCAGGCCGGCATAGTCCGCCCCGGCCGCCACGGCGGCATCGAGAATGGCGGGCGTGCGCACGCCGCAAATTTTGACCTTAACCGACACAGTCTAGCTCGCGGATGAGGATGCGCGGCCCCAGAAATCCGGCTCGCGCAAGGGCCACCCTATGCAATCCAGGGTCCCAAGTCCATCGCACTGCAACATGTCGAAAGCTTGGCCCGGGGGCCTCACCAAGCCCCAAAAAGTCTAAGGAAAGGTGTGGGAAAGGGCTTATCGCGCGGGAAGTTGGGCGCGCTCCGATACCCCCCGGCCAGGGTCGCCTTCCAGCTCCTTCTCCAGCCGGTCCGCCTGCCGGCGCAGGGCCTTGGCCTCGGCGCGGGTCTCCCTTGCGTTCCGACGCCACTTACCCTGGCTCAGCCAAGTGGCAACGCCGCCAATGATCACGCCAAGGGCACAGGCGCCGAGGAGGAGGACGAAGAGCGGCGCCTCGATGGCCGGCGTCGCGCCGGCGCCACCGAGCGGATTGAGATAAAGGATCACCGGGCCGCGATTGATGACCGCAAGCGCGGTCAGCACCACGGCGAGCGGTATGACGATCAGGCCGAGAGTGAGCTTGCGCGGCACGAACGCACCTTTTCAGGAGGCGGGACTAGTCGTCGTCGCCAGCGTGACCGTCCGGGTTCAGGCGCTCGCGCAGCTCCTTGCCCGTTTTGAAGAAGGGGACGTATTTGTCCTCGACAAAGACGGTGTCGCCGGTGCGGGGATTGCGTCCCTGACGCGCGGCGCGGTGCTTCACCGTGAAGGCGCCGAAGCCGCGCAACTCAACACGGTCCCCGCGCGACAACGCTCCCGTGATTTCATCGAGGACGATGTTGATGATGCGCTCGACATCTCGATGAAAGAGATGCGGATTGGCCGATGCCACGCGCTGTATGAGCTGCGACTTGATCATGTACGCCCCAACGGCAATCGGCATGAAGCCGTGCCGCCCCCCTTAGCCTTCGGCAGGGTGCCAAACCGAAATCAGACCGTCAAGCGTAAGTCTCGAAGAAGCTTGAGTAATTATGCTGCCGATTCGCTCCATGGGGACGCCCAAGGAGCCTGCGATCGACTGAAACAGCCAGCCGAAAAAGCTCTCGCTCTCCTCCTTTGGCTTCCACTCGACGACCTTGAGGCCGGACGAGATCTTGCCCTGCTCGCGGAGCCAGTTCAGCGCGGTCCGCTCGTCGCCGATCTGGTCGACAAGCTTGTATTCCACCGCCTGGCGGCCGGAGTAGATGCGGCCTTCGGTCAGGCCTGGCACGCCGCCTGCTTCGATATCGCGGCGCTTTTCGACGAGATCGACGAACCAGACCTTCGCCTCCTGCACCATCTCCTCGGTGAGTGCGCGGGCCCTCTCGTCGGTAGGCTCGAAAGGGTTTGGCAC
Organism: Methyloceanibacter sp.; assembly: GCA_035630055.1. Taxonomy (GTDB): domain Bacteria; phylum Pseudomonadota; class Alphaproteobacteria; order Rhizobiales; family Methyloligellaceae; genus Methyloceanibacter. Next base: position 3,391 of record DASQLK010000084.1, read on the forward strand.
GGCCTTCAGCGGCCCGCTGCGCACTTCCTCGACTTTCACGCCGAGCGTCTTCATCAACTCCGTGACATCGGCCCACTGAAAAATGACACCGACCGAGCCGGTGATGGTGTTGCCGTAGACAAAGATGCGGTCGGTCGCGAGGGCGACAATGTAGGCCGCGGACGTCGCCAACGTTCCACAAACGGCAACGACGGGCTTCTTCTCGGCGAGGCGTCGAATGGAATCGTAAAGCGCTTCGCCGCCGGTGGTGGTGCCGCCGGGACTATTGATGTCGAGGATGACCGCCTTGACCTGATCGGACTTGGAGATCTTCTCGATCATGTCCTGAAGCTTGGTGTCATCGGTGATGACACCGGAGATCGACACGCGCGCGACGTGGGGGAGGAAGCTGGCGGAACCCGTCTGGGTGCTGACGCTCAGCGCAATGACGAACGCAACACCGAGCGCCACCGCGGCAACGCGCCAAAAGCTCAAGCGCCGCTTCAATCGGCGACGGTCGATCACGCTTTCAGCGTCGAGGGCCATGGGCGCCTCCTAAAGCGCGAGTGAGGTGAGGGCGGAGCACTTCAATGCGCCGCCTTCCCGCTTTCTTATTCTTCGGATGCATCCGCCTCGGCATCGGCCGGGGCGTCCTCGTCAGCCTTCGCCTTGCGGGACTTGCGCTTCGGCTTCGCCGCGACGGGCTCCTCGTCTTCGTCGTCGCCCTTGGCCTTGTTCAAGGCCGCACCGAGGATATCGCCGAGCGAGGCGCCGGAGTCGGTGGAGCCATACTGTGCCACGGCCTCCTTCTCCTCGGCGATTTCGAGCGCCTTGATGGAGACTGAGATCTTGCGAGTCTTGGCATCGACCTGCGTGACGACCGCGTCGAACTTCTCGCCGACGCCGAAACGATCGGGGCGCTGCTCGGAGCGATCGCGCGACAGGTCGGAGCGGCGGATGAAGGTCGTGAGATCGTTGTCGAGGATTTTGGCATCGAGGCCGTTGTCCTTGACGGCCGTGACCTCGCACGTGACGCGCATGCCCTTCTTGAGCTTGGCGGTCGGCGCTCCGGACGCGAACGGGTCGGGCGTCAACTGCTTGATGCCGAGACTAATGCGCTCCTTCTCGGCGTCCGCTTCGAGCACGACGGCCTTGGCGTCATCGCCCTTCTTGTATTCCTTGAGCGCCTCTTCGCCGGGCTTGGTCCAGTCCAGGTCGGAAAGATGCACCATGCCGTCGATGCCGCCATCGAGGCCGATGAAGAGCCCGAACTCGGTGATGTTGCGGATCTGGCCCTCGATCTCGGTCCCCGCGGGGTTATCGCGGGTGAAGGCTTCCCAGGGATTTTCCTGGGTCTGCTTCAGGCCAAGCGAGATACGCCGCTTGTCGGGATCGACTTCCAGAACCTGAACCTCGACCTCCTGGCTCGTGGAAATGATCTTGCCGGGATGAATGTTCTTCTTGGTCCAGCTCATCTCGGAGACGTGGATCAAGCCCTCTACGCCCGGCTCCAGCTCCACGAAGGCGCCGTAGTCGGTGATGTTGGTGACGACACCCTTGAAGCGCGTGCCGACCGGATATTTGGCGGCAATGCCTTCCCACGGATCGGACTCGAGCTGCTTCATGCCGAGGCTGATGCGCTGCGTTTCGGAGTTGATGCGGATGATCTGCACCTTCACCGTGTCGCCCACGTTCACGATCTCGCTTGGATGGTTGACGCGCCTCCATGCCATGTCGGTGACATGGAGCAGGCCGTCGATGCCGCCGAGATCGATAAACGCGCCATAGTCGGTGATGTTCTTGACCACGCCGTCGATGACCTGGCCCTCTTCGAGGCGCGCGACGATCTCGCTGCGCTTCTCGGCTCGGGTCTCTTCAAGGACGGAACGGCGCGATACGACGATGTTGCCGCGGCGGCGATCCATCTTCAGGATCTGGAACGGCTGCGGCATGTTCATGAGCGGGCCAACGTCGCGGATCGGCCGGATATCGACCTGGCTGCCAGGCAGGAAGGCCACGGCGCCATCGAGGTCCACGGTGAAACCGCCTTTGACGCGATTGAAGATCACGCCTTCGACGCGTTCGCCGGCCTTGTACTTCTCCTCGAGACGGGTCCAGCTTTCCTCGCGGCGCGCTTTTTCGCGCGAGAGCACGGCCTCGCCGAGCGCATTCTCGACGCGCTCGAGATAGACGTCGACTTGGTCGCCGACGGAAAGACCGGCGGGGCGACCTGGGAGCGTGAATTCCTTGAGGGGAATACGGCCTTCGGTCTTGAGTCCGACGTCGATAACCGCAACGTCCTTCTCGATGGCAACGACGGTACCTTTGACGACATTGCCTTCCTGAAGCGCGGTCCCCGAAAGGGCCTCGTCAAGAAGGGCTGCGAATTCGTCGTGGCTCGGGTGACTCAGACTGGCTTGCGGCTCGATCATCTAGTTTCCTGGTATTTCCGCGCAAAAATCCGTATTGCGTCCGAATTAAATCGTAATGCGCCCCGGAGGACGCCGCTCAGTTCCGAACCGCGGTGAGGGTCGCGAAGCTAAGCAAGACATTCGTGGCTGCCATGCTGCCTCCGCTTGCTCGCCCCTTGGGAAAACATCGGAAAATGGTGTGCCAATGCAAAATGGGCATGGCCTCAATCAGCCCGCCCGGCATGGCGCATCGCAGCATCGATCAAGTCGATAGCGGCCCTGAACGCGGCGTCTATATCTAAATTTGTGGTGTCGAGCAAGTACGCGTCTTGCGCTTGGCGCAACGGCGCGGTTTCGCGGGCGGCATCCCGCTCGTCCCGGCGCCTGATGTCCGCGAGCACATCCGCCGCCGTGATCGCCTCGCCGGCGGCCTTCAGCTCCCGAAAGCGCCGTTCTGCACGGATTTCCGCAGTTGCGGTCACGAACAGCTTCACGTCCGCGTCGGGGCAGATCACCGTGCCGATGTCCCGTCCATCAAGGACAGCCCCCTGCTGGCGGCGCGCGAACGTCCGCTGATAGTCGAGGAGCGCGGCGCGCACGTCCGGATCGCGCGCGACCACGGATGCCGCCTCGCCCAGCGTTGGTCCGCGCAAGGCCGGGTCATCCAACGTGGACGGATCGAGAGCGTTCGCGGCTGCCAGCGCGGCCTTGCCATTTGCGGGATCGGCGCCTGCTGCCAGCGTGTCGCGCGCGACCGCACGATAGAGCGCGCCGGTATCGAGATGGGCAAGACCGTAATGGATGGCAACGCGCTTGCCGAGCGTGCCCTTCCCGGAGGCCGCCGGTCCGTCGATGGCGATAATCATGGCGCGGGGCTCATGCGAACCTCGCTCCGAGTCTCGTCAGAAGCGGGACGAATTCCGGGAAGCTCGTCGCGATCATGCTGGTGTCGTCGACCGTGACCGGGGCCTCGGCGCCGAGGCCGAGAATAAGGAAGGCCATCGCAATGCGGTGATCCATGTGCGTAGCGACGATCCCGCCGCCGCGCACCTCTCCACCGCCAGAAACGATCAGGTCGTCGCCATCGACCGCCGCTTCAACGCCGCACGCTTGCAAGCCTGCCGCCGTCGCCGCAAGCCGATCGCTCTCTTTCACCTTGAGCTCCGCCAAGCCCTGCATCCGCGTCTCGCCCTCGGCAAAGGCCGCCAGCGCGGCAAGAATGGGATATTCGTCGATCATGGATGGCGCCCGCTCCGGCGGCACCGTCACACCCTGCAGCGCGCTCGTCCGCACCCGCAGATCGCCAACCGGCTCACCGGTGTCGTCGCGCAGAGCGAGAAGCTCGATATCCGCACCCATCTCACGCAGCGTGTCGAGGAACCCTATGCGCGTCGGGTTCATGAGGACATGCTCGACGGTGATGTCAGAACCCTCGCAGATCAGCGCCGCGGCAATCGCAAAGGCGGCGGAACTCGGATCGCCAGGCACCGAGACATCGCGACCGTGCAACTCGGCGTCACCGGCGACGGTGATGGCGCGGCCGCCGTTGCGGTCCAGCACCTGAATCTCGGCGCCGAAGTGCCGAAGCATGCGCTCGGTATGGTCGCGGCTCGGCGCCTGCTCAATCACCGTCGTCTGACCTGGGGCGTGCAGGCCCGCGAGTAGGACCGCGGACTTCACCTGAGCCGAAGGAACAGGCAATTCATAAACGATCGGGATCAAGTCGTGCGTGCCTTGGACCTTGAGCGGCAGGGTGGTTCTGCCGCCTTCAACCTGCAGTCCCATCGTCTGCAACGGCGCCAGCACGCGCGCCATCGGCCGGCGGCAGAGGGATTCATCGCCGGTAAACTCAACGCTCATGTCATGTCCGGCAACGACGCCGAGGATGAGGCGGCTGCCCGTTCCGGAGTTGCCGAAGTCAAGCGGCGATGCCGGCTGGAACAGACCGCCGACGCCTTGGCCGATCACCTCGAAGCCTGCGTCCGTGCGGACGACCTCGGCGCCGAGCGCGGTCACGGCCCGCGCCGTCGCCATCACGTCCTCCGCCTCGAGAAGGCCCGTGATGGGGGTCCGCCCGGTGGCAAGCGCCCCCAGAATCAACGCGCGGTGGGAGATGGACTTATCGCCCGGCAAGCGCACACGGCCCTTGAGGCGCGCGGAACGGCTTGCGGTCAGGGGCTGCGGCATCAGGTCCAGTTGGAGGTTTAGGAGCGCTCGATAGCTTTTGACAGCACCGGAGAGGCGTGGCAATGGGGGGCAAACATCACGAGAAACGAGGAGCGTCATGTCGAAACCCGCACGGGGAAGCAAACGCGTTTGCCCGAGCTGTGGGGCGCGGTTTTACGACTTGAATCGATCGCCCATCACCTGCCCGGTTTGCCAGGCGGTATTCCAGACAACGCCCAGCCGCCGCGAGCGCGCTGCGCCGGTCGAGGTCCGCAAGGAAGAAGAAGAGGAAGTCGACACCCCGGTCATGAAGGGTGTCGAAGTCATCAGCCTTGAAGATGCCGAGGCGCCCGATGTCGTCGAGGAAGAGGATATCGATCTCGGCGAGGACGCCGCAGATATACCCGCCACCGCCGATGATGACGACACGTTCCTCGAGGAAGAGGAAGAGGACGGAGAGGCGGACGTTACCGGTATCGTCGGCGGCTCGGGTAAAGGCGAGGAAGTCTAAAGTCGGTGGCTCTTGCCACTGCTGGCGCGCCTTGGTAAGCCCGGTCCTCCGAGGCGGGCGCCGTGCCCGTTCTCTAGTTCCGCTTCCGGCTTGACAACGGTTCGGCTGGGAACGACCTAGGCGGAGACCGTCCGGACGCTGGGGCCATAGCTCAGTTGGGAGAGCGCGTGAATGGCATTCACGAGGTCGGCGGTTCGATCCCGCCTGGCTCCACCAGTCCCCCGAAAACATTGGCAGGCATCTCGCAGCCGCGGCCTCCGCTTGCTGCAGCTGCCGGCAACGAGTGCACCCGCTATGTCCGTGGGCGCGCTCGCGGTCGGCTCCTTTGCGATCGGCGCTCTCGCGGTCGGTGCGTTGGCGATCGGCGCTCTCGCCATCGGGCGGCTGAGCGTGCGCAGGGCGACCGCGCAGAAGGTTCATCTCGGCGAAGTCGAGATCGACGATCTGATCGTACGGCGCTTGCGTGTGGTGGAGACGACGTCCAGCCGAAAAGATTCATCCTACGAGGATCGCGACGACGATCGCTGAGAGCGCGTGCTAGTCGCTGCCGGCAACAACAACCGCGAGCTTGGCGGCGCGCGCATCGCTGACCCGGCGGGGCAAGTCCTGGTCGTAAGCGCCGGGAGACACCACGAGCGTATCCCCAGGCCTGGCAACCTCAATGGCATGCTGGAGCGACCTGAAGGCGGTTTCCGGCGAGCGGCCATCGTCAGAGTCTTTGCCGGTCTTTGCGTTGATGTACCAATGCATGGGGGTTCTCAGATGTGGACGTAAAGCTTAATCCCCGCTTCCCGGGAGCGGTAGCCTGAAAGCCTTACAACCCCTGGAGACTGTACGGGTTCGGCCGCCTTTCTTGATTTTTCTGCGGAATTCCCCATATCGAGGGTCGAATTGGATTGCTCGGTGCCGCGACGGGCTGGGCGGTTTTCTGAGGGCGCCATGTGAGGGCCTTCCGACAAAATACTCTCCGACATGTCGCGGCCGCGGGCACAGGGCTTGGCAAATGTCGCGACTAGCGCTTCTCGACGGCAATCTGTGGCTGGGACTTTCTGCGGGCGAGGCGCAACTCCTACGCACAGGCAAGGCGGCGGAAGGTGGCTATCCGCCCTACAATATCGAGATCGTGCCCGCGCGCGAGACCTCGGCAGAGGCGCTGCGGATCACGATTGCGGTCGCTGGTTTCAAAGCCGAGGAACTCGAGATCAGCGTCGAGCATGGTCAATTAATCGTGCGTGGCAAGCAGGTGGACGAGAAAGAGCGAGATTTCCTGCATCGCGGCATTGCGGCGCGCCAGTTCAAGCGGAGCTTTACGCTGGCTCACGGCGTTGAAGTTGTGAGGGCAGAGTTGGATAGCGGCCTCTTGGCGATAGAGCTCGAGCGGCCGCCGCAGACCGCAGAGACGAGGAAAGTTGGAATTGTCACGCGCGCCTAGCGCCTTGAAGGACGAAGAGTGGGAAGAAAAGCGAAGCGCACCTCAGACGAGGATGACGACATGAGTGATCTGGAGAAGGCTTTGGAGGATAGTCGCCCGCGCATCAGTTTGCGCGAGCTCGCCCTCATCGGCGATGGCGAAGTCGCCTATATCAAGCAACTCGACGCCGACGCTGCGGAGCGGCTCTTCCCAGCGCTCACCAGCGCGCCGGAAGGCATCGATCTCTATGCCGTGCTCGGCGCGGACGGGTCGCCGATCGCGCTCACGGACAGCCGCGGCGCCGCGATTGCCAACGCCATCGAGAACGATCTGGTGCCTGTCAGCGTCCACTAAGACTTAAGTTCGACACATACCCGCAATGCCCGGCCATCGCGCCGGGCATTCGCATTTTACGCTCAGCGTTTCGGGAAAGATCAGGCCGCGTGCGAAGCGGCCCCTTCCGTCAGCACGGCATAGAGCGCGGCCGCGTCCTTCGCGGCGCGGAGCTTTTCCACGGCCGCGCCCTCGCGGAGGAAACGCGACACGCGCGCAAGCGCCTTGAGGTGATCGGCGCCGGAGCCTTCAGGCGCCAGCAGCAGGAACACAATATCGACGGGCTCGCCATCGACCGCGTCGAAGTCGAGAGGTTCATCGAGCTGGGCAAAGATGCCGATGATCTGCGTCAGGCCGGCAAACTTCCCATGCGGAATTGCAATGCCCTGGCCGAGGCCCGTTGAGCCCAGACGCTCGCGCTGCAAAAGCGCGTCAAAGACATCGCGCTCTTCCAGTTCGGTCAGGCGCGCCGCGCGCTGCGACAGATCCTGGAGGAGCTGCTTCTTCGTCTTTGCCTTGAGAGATGCAACGACCGCTTCGGGCGGAATAAGATCACCTAAATCCATCTTGGCTACCCATCTGACCCAAGGATCGTGGCGGTTCAACCCGCGAAACGCCCGCTTAGTTTCCGGCCGGGTCGACCCAGCCAATATTACCGTCATCGCGGCGGTAGACGACATTGATCTGCCCACTTTTCGCGTTGCGAAAAACAATGAAGGGCTGATCGGCCAAATCCATCTGCATCACGGCGTCGCTCACAGTCATCTCGTGCACCACCGTCGTCGATTCGGCAATGATGACAGGGCTGGCCTCGTCATCACTTGCCTCGCGGTCGTCGCGCGGCGCCTGGATCACATAGGAAACAGCCGGTGTTTCCTTGCGTACGCTCTCGGTGCCGCCGTGACCCTTCAGCCTCCGCTTATAACGGCGTACGCGCTTTTCCAGCCGCTCGCAGGCGAGATCTGCGCTCTGATAGGCTTCCGCGGCAACGCCGTGAGCCTCCAAGCTCATCCCTTGCCACAGGTGAATCGTGCAGTTGGTGCGAAACTCCCCGTGCTCTTTCTCGATGCGCACATGTCCGGATGGATCGCGCCCGAGAAACTTGCCAACACTATGTCCGACGCGCTCCTGGACGTAGCTGCGCAATGCCTCGCCAACGTCCAGATTCTTCCCGGTAACCTGTATTGTCATCAACCGCGGAATTATCGACTGGCCCACAGACCCCTGTCGGGGAACTCAAAACCTACGCTCTTAGGTAATCGCAGGGCCGCCCATCGCCAAGCACTCGCGCATTCCGCTGAAGCCCGGCACCACCGCGGGCAGAAGCTAGACCCCCACCCAAAGGGTGTCAAACCCAATCAGATTTCGGCGGCAATGCCGCCACGTTTTCGCGGACCGCGCAGGGATTGATGCCCTTTGCACTGCTCGACATGCGCTTCAGACGCCGGCGTTGCACCGAGGAGGGAATGCGCAGCGCCTCGCGATATTTCGCGACAGTGCGGCGCGCGATGTCGATGCCGTCATCTTTCAGGCGATCGACGATCTTGTCGTCGGAAAGAACTTCGCTCGCGGGCTCCGCGTCGATCATCTCGCGGATGCGGTGCCGCACGGCTTCCGACGAATGCGCGTCCCCGTCGATCGCGGACGGGATCGAGGACGTGAAGAAATATTTCAGCTCGAAGAGCCCGCGATTGGTCGCCATGTACTTGTTCGCGGTCACTCGGCTGACCGTCGATTCATGCATGGAGATGGCGTCGGCCACCGTCTTGAGATTGAGTGGGCGCAAATGCCTGACGCCGTAGGTGAAGAAACCGTCCTGCTGGCGGACAATCTCCTGCGCCACCTTGAGGATGGTGCGGGCTCTCTGATCGAGACTTTTCACGAGCCAGTTCGCCGTCTGCATGCAATCGGAAAGGTAGGTCTTGTCCTCCTTACGCGTCGTCGACTTCGAGACGGTCGCGTAATAGGACTGGTTGATCAGCACGCGCGGCAGGGTCTCGCTGTTGAGCTCCACATGGAAACTGCCGTCGGGAAGGCTGCGCACGAGCACGTCGGGAATGACCGGCTGAGATGGGGTGGCGCCGTAGATCAGGCCGGGCTTTGGATTGAGCTCGCGTATTTCCTGGATCATGTCGCGCAGATCTTCGTCGGACACGCGGCAGATGCGCTTCAGGGCGGGAAGGTCGTGCACCGCGAGCAAATTAAGATTCTTGAGAAGCGCCGCCATGGCGGGGTCGCAGCGATCCCGCTCCTTTTGCTGTAGCGCCAGGCACTCGCCGAGATCGCGGGCGAAGACGCCGCAAGGTTCGAAGCCTTGCATGATCTTGAGCGTCGCTAGGACCAGTTCGAGCGGCGCGCCGAGAACATCTGCCAGGGCGGTAAGGTCGCCGCGCACATAGCCGCCCTCGTCGGTCATATCGATGAGATGCGCGCCGATGAGCCGCTGCACCGGATCAGCGATCCCGAGCATCAGCTGCTCGGCGAGATGGTCTCGGAGGGTCCTCTGTTCGGCGACATAGGCTTCAAGATTGGGGGACTCGTCGTCACCCCCGCCGCCTTGGCCGCGTCCGAGAAGTCCCCAGCTGGAATCCTTTAACCCATCCGCGACGAAATTTTCGGAATCGGGAAAGGCGTCTTGCGGCTCGATGTCGAGATCCTCGCCGCGGGCGCGTGTGCTCCCGCTTTCAAGGTCGAGCCACTCACCGTCCTCGGCTTCGGGTGCGGCCGCCTCGGGCCCGGCGCCATTGCTTTGCGCGGCGCTTCCCTCTTCGCGGTCGCTGAAGAGCGCAGGATCCGGCTGCTCGGCTGCTGGCGTCGGCGTATCGTCTTCACCGTCGACCCGCTCAAGGAGAGGATTGCGCTCGAGCTCGGCCTCGACGAAGGCGGAAAGTTCGAGATTCGAAAGTTGCAGCAGCTTGATCGCCTGCTGCAACTGCGGCGTCATCACCAGACTTTGGCTTTGCCTGAGCTCTAGCTTTGGGACGATCGCCATAACTATTTACTCGCGGAAGCCGACGCGATCAGCCTCAGATGCGGAATTGCTCGCCGAGATAGACGCGCCGGACGTCCTCGTTATTGATGACCTCCATGGCCGTGCCATGGGTAAGCACCATGCCATCGTGGATGATATAGGCTCGACTGACGAGCTCCAATGTTTCGCGCACGTTGTGATCGGTGATGAGCACGCCGATGCCGCGGCGGGTGAGGTGCTGCACGAGCGCGCGGATGTCGTTGACCGCGATCGGATCGATGCCGGCGAACGGCTCGTCCAGAAGCATGAAGGACGGCCGCGAAGCCAAGGCGCGCGCGATCTCGACGCGGCGCCGCTCGCCGCCGGAAAGCCGCATGGCCGGCGACGTCCTGAGCCGCGTGATGCGGAACTCGTCCAACAGCGCATCGAGCTGACGCTGGCGTTCGTTCCGGTCGGGCTCGACGGTTTCAAGAACTGCAAGAATATTCTCCTCGACCGTGAGGCCCCGGAAGATCGAGGCCTCCTGCGGCAGGTAGCCAATGCCGAGCCGCGCGCGCCGATACATCGGCAGCTTGGTCACGTCCCGACCGTCGATCGTGATCGAGCCCTCGTCGGCCGGAATGAGACCCGTGATCATGTAGAACACGGTGGTCTTGCCGGCGCCGTTCGGGCCCAGAAGCCCGACGGCTTCCCCGCGGTTCAACTCGAGGCTGACACCGCGCACGACGGTGCGCTTCTTAAAGCTCTTGACGACGTTCGTGACCGTGAGCCGGCCGTTCGCATCGGGGCGTGGAACAGGCGCATAGCCAGGTTGCTCCGCCGGGGCGACGCTTCCTGGTGCAGCGACTGGCTGGCGGCCTGGGAATGATAGCAATTTGCCCACTGACCCCTTCCGCGGTGTCAACTGAAGCGAGGCCCGGTTAAGATCCGATGAACCTTAGCACCTAGGCTAGTTCTGGGCATCGGGAACCAGCACCCAGGGGTCTTCGCCAGGGATCCCGGGTACGGCCGGGCCCTGCTCGGTTCCGGCCTTCCGGCCGGACGTTGCCGGCGGCTGCGCGGCCCGCTTCTCAACGGCCTCATCGGGGTCGCCCGGCTTCTCGTCAGCCTTGCCGTCGTCCTTAGGCATGAACAGGGCACGGATGCGCTTTCCGGGGGTGACCTCTCCCGTATTCTCGAAGCGGCTCTCTCCGGTCTTGAGGTCTATGATCAGCCGATCACCCTTTAGCACGTTCTGCCCCTGGGTGAGCACGACATTGCCGCCCACGGTTACCATCTGGGCGGGCACGTCATAGAGCGCCCATTCGCTTGTGGTGGTCTGATCGTCCTCGCTGTTGATGATGACGTCGCCGCGTGCCTCGATCTTGGTGATCTTGCTGCCGGGATCGTCGCTTTTGCCCGCGGCTGACGCACCTGCCTGTGGAGCCGGTGCGGCGGGCTTAACTGCCGGTGCGGGTGCAGGTGCGGGATTGCTCGCCGGCGACGCGGCGCGCGCGCCATCTTTCTTGGCCGTCAAATCTTCGGCGCCGCCGACGTAGTGCACGTCGAGTTCGCGTGCGCGCAAGGTCGTGGTGCCTTGCACCGCCTTCACGCTTCCGCTGAAAGTCGCAAATTTCTTCGCGTCATAAACAACGAGGCGATCGGATTCGATATCGATCGGTTCATCGGAGCTCTCCGAAAGTCCCCCAAATGAGTTGTTCAGGGTTTGCGCCGCCACGCCACCCGCGCACGCCAACAGGAGCGGCGTCAGGACTGCCGTCAGGCGAAGAAGCTTACTAAAACTCGTCATAGAGGCTTTTCCGGCGGCGAGGAGGGCTGCGCCGAGATCCCCGCTGGAGATGCAACGCCACTCGGTGCGGCGCCCGTCGGCTCGGCCGGCGCTGCGACGCGCGGCGGCGTTTGCGAGGATTGGAGAACAGTGGCCGGCTGACTTTGCGGGTTTTCCTCGGGTCCTTTCTTGGGCCCCTTCACGAGATGCACGCGCACCTTGCCGCGAAACTCCAGTTGCTTGTCCGAAGAACGGAGCGTCATCGCGCTCGCCTTCAGCGTGGCATTCGGCATCGTGAACGCCACCGGCTCATGGGAGCGCAGGGTCTGGGTCTGCATGTCGAGATTGGCGCGCGTCAGCGTGCCCTGCACGCCGGAGCTCGTCGCGATCGTTATCTTCTCCTGCATCACCAGCCGCTCGATGCGCGTATCGAACACGCCGCGTACCGCATTGATCCGCGACCAGCCGCCAGCTCCGCTCGCTATCTCGGCCTTGATGGCGTGCAGCTTGATCACCTTTGGGTTCTTGATGTCCTGGTCGGCGTAGTCTGCGCCGATGACATAGGCGCCGTTCTTCTTGTCCGTGCCCTGGAGCTTGGGGTTGGTCATGCGCAAATTGCCGCCGCTCACCTCGACGCCGCTGATGCTTGCGGTCACGTCGCCGACCGTGACGCTGAGGCTTGAGGAGATGAAATAGGTGGCGAGCACGACCAGCGCGAGAGCCGGCAGCCCCTTACGCAAGTAACCGACCATGCGGCTGTGGCGCTGGGCGCTGACAAAGGCCCGCTCCCGCTCGTCGAACGAGCGCAGACGCAAGGCATGATGTCCTTCCGCGACATCCGCGCCGATAGACATGGCTCTTTCCGATGCTCCCGGGGCCGCTCGCCGACTCCCGTAACCCCACCTAGCCGCAGGACTTTGATCAGATTGCGACCGAAAAGGCGGCTAAATCCCGCTTAGTGGGCGAAGGGATCGATGTCGGCCCAGCCGCGAAGGTCGAGCTCCGCGCGCGTCGGCAGGAACTCGAAGCAGGCTCGCGCCAGCCCCTCGCGCCCCTCGCGCCTCAGCATGACATCCAGTTTCTCCCTTAGAGCGTGCAGATGCAATACGTCACTCGCGGCATAATTGAGCTGCTCCGGGGTCAGTTCGGGCGCGCCCCAGTCCGAGGATTGCTGCTGCTTGGAGAGTTCGATGCCCAAGAGCTCACGGCAGAGATCCTTGAGGCCGTGGCGGTCGGTGTAGGTGCGGGCAAGCTTCGAGGCGATCTTGGTGCAGTAGACGGGGCGCGGCATGACGCCGAGAAAATGCTTCAGAACCGCCATGTCGAAGCGGCCATAGTGGAAGATCTTGAGGATGCTTTCATCGGCGAGGAGGCGGATCAGCTCTGGGGCGTCATAGTTTCCGGAGAGCTGAACGAGGTCGGCATGGCCGTCGCCGGAGGAGAGCTGCACGAGGCAGAGCCGGTCGCGAAAGGGATTGAGACCGAGCGTCTCGGTGTCGATGGCAACCGCGCCGCTCACGAAGCGTCCGGGCGGAAGGTCGCCACGATGCAGGGGAACCGGATGAGGCTCGTTCACTCGACTATGCCCCCGCCTGCCCCTCGCCGGCCCTACGGCCGGAAAGAGGACTTGGTGCCCAGGAGAAGACTCGAACTTCCACGCCCTTTCGGGCACTAGCACCTGAAGCTAGCGCGTCTACCAGTTCCGCCACCTGGGCTTGAGGGCTTTCAGGTACGATCGGTGCCTCCCAAAGTCAATCCGCCCCAATGGGCAGAAGCGCTTTGCGCTCGCCCCTGTCTTGCGGCAAAAAGCTTAAAGATCCCCTCGCTCCCTCGGGAGCGCGATCCTTCCGAAGGGCTATCCGTTGGCCATCATCCTCAACAGCTCTGCCCTCATCACCATTTATGGCGGCTCGGGCTTCGTGGGGCGTCATGTGGTTCAGGCCATCGCCAAGACGGGGGCACGCATGCGCATCGCGGTGCGCCGGCCGGACCTCGCAGGCCACCTGCAGCCGCTTGGCAGCGTCGGGCAGATCAATGCCGTGCAGGCCAATGTGCGTTTCCCGGAGTCGCTGCTCGCGGCGGCGAGAAACGCCGACGCCGTCATCAATCTCGTCGGCATCCTCTTTCCAGCGGGAAAGCAGTCCTTCCAGTCCGTGCAGGACGAAGGCGCCCGGCACGTCGCAGAGGCCGCGCGCGCGAACGGGGTAGAGACCTTCCTGCAAATGTCTGCGATCGGCGCCGATGCCGGCTCGCCGTCGCTTTACGCCCGCAGCAAGGCGGAGGGGGAAAGGGCCGTGCGCGAAGTCTATCCCGATGCCGTGATCCTGCGCCCCTCCGTGATCTTCGGGCCGGAGGACGATTTCTTCAACCGCTTCGCGGCGCTTGCCCGCATCGCGCCGGTGCTGCCCCTGGTCGGCGGCGGCGCGACGCGGTTTCAGCCCGTTTTTGTCGGTGATGTCGCGCAGGCCGTCATTGCCGGCCTGACCGGCCGCGCGAACGCGCAACAGCCCTACGAACTCGGCGGCCCGGAGATCCTCACGATGCGTGAGGTCATGGAGCGCGTGCTCGCCTATTCCATGCGGAAGCGGCCGCTGGTTCCCGTCCCCTTCTGGCTTGCGAAGATGAAGGCCGCATTTCTCCAGCTCCTGCCGAAGCCGATGCTCACCATCGACCAGGTGCGCCTGCTTGAGACCGACAATATCGTGAGCGCAGCAGCGATCCGCGAGGGACGGACGCTCGAAGGGCTTGGCATCGAGCCTGTCGCTGTCGAGGCCGTGGTGCCGGATTATCTCGAGCAGTACCGGCCGCGCGGCCAGTTCTCGATCTACCGGCCTTAAGCTCTCACGCGTACAGCATCACCAGCAGGAAGCCGCCGAGGACGAGGCGGTAGAGTACGAACGGCAGCAGGCTGAAACGCTTCAGCACCGCCATGAGGAAGGCGATGGCGACAAGGCCTGCGACGAATGTCAGCGCGGCGCATTGGACCGTGTCCATTGTGATCGTCTCGCCACCGCGCACCGCCTCAATCAGCTTCAACATGCCGGCGGCGCCGATGGCGGGAATGCCAAGCAGAAATGAAAAGCGCGCCGCATCGGGCCGCGTGATGCCGAGGAAGCGGGCCGCGGTTATGGTGACGCCGGAGCGGCTCGTTCCCGGGATCAGCGCAAGCGCCTGAGCGCAACCGATGAAGATCGCTTTGCCGAGGGTGATGTCCTTGATCGTGTTGACCTGCGGACGCAGCATGTCAGCGATGAGCATGAGGATCGCGTAGAGGATCGTGTTCCACGCGACGACGGCGACATTCCTCTCCAGATCGGGGAAATCGAAGGTCTCCAGCACCAGCCCAAAGGCGAGGGCCGGGATCGTGGCCAGCAGAATGTAGATCGCGAGGCGGCCTTCGTCGGTCACGCGCCCCTTGAACAGCGCGAGCCCGCCTCGGATCAGCCCGAGCACATCGCGCCAAAAATAAATCAGGATCGCGAGCAGGGTGCCGAGATGCACCATGACGTCGACGAACTGGCCCTGGTCGGGCCAGCCGGTCAGCGCGGGGATCAAGATCAGGTGGCCGGAGGACGAGATCGGCAGAAACTCGGTGATGGCCTGCACGAGCGCCAGCACGATGATCTGCTCTACGGTCATTGCCCCCTACTCGCCCCCGCTTGTTCCCTGCGCGAGCAGGTTCTATACCGGGGGCCCAGCCGTCGCGAAGCCTTTTTCGCGGCCCCAAGCCACCGAACAGGTCGATGGCGACTCTTCTACACTATCCGCTCTGCGCCTTCTCCCGCTCTATTCGCCTCGCGCTCGACGAGTGCGGCGTGGAGGTCGATGCGGTCGAGGAACGGCCCTGGGAATGGCGCCAGGCCTTCGTCGAGCTCAATCCTGCCGGCTCCCTTCCGGTGCTCGTCACTGACGCGGCGGGCCCGATTGCGGGCGCATATGCCATCTCCGAGTATCTCGACGAGACCATGGAGGCCGGCGGCGCGAAGGGATTCCGGCCATTTCCGGGTGACGCCGTCGAGCGCGCGGAGGTGCGGCGCCTGGTTGACTGGTTTCACCGCAAGTTTCAGGACGAAGTCACGGGCTATCTGGTGGACGAGAAAGTCTTTCGCCGCTTCGGACCGAATAGCGCCTCGCCGGACATGGAGGCGATGCGCGCCGGGCACGACAACATGCGCTATCATCTCGCCTATATCGGCCACCTCGCCGAAACGCGAAGCTGGCTCGCCGGCAGCGCTTTGAGCTTCGCCGATCTTGCCGCTGCCGCGCATCTCTCGACACTGGATTATCTCGGCGAGGTGCCCTGGGAAGATTATGAGGCTGCGAAGAACTGGTATGCGTTGCTCAAGTCGAGACCATCGTTCCGGCAGCTGCTGCAGGATCGGGTTCCGGGCTTCATCCCATCGGGAACCTACGCCGATCTCGACTTCTGATGCGCACGCTTCGTGAGGCGCATGGCTGACACCCTGAAAGACCAGATCGTGCAAGAGGCGACAGGCCTCGGCTTTGATGCCGTGCGCTTCGCCGCCGCGGATTCGGACGGAATGGCCGGTGCCGCCCTTGCCGCGTTCCTGGCGGAAGGCCGGCACGGCGACATGGAGTGGCTCGCCGCGACCGCGGAACGGCGCAAGAGCCCGCAGTCCCTCTGGCCGGAGGCGCAAAGCCTTATCATGCTCGGCCTCAACTATGGCCCGGCCGGCGATCCGCTCGCTGTTCTCGGCGAGCGCTCGCGCGGCGCAATCTCGGTCTATGCGCAGCGCGCCGACTATCACGACGTGTTCAAGGCCAAGCTGAAGGCGCTTGCCCGCGCCGTCCAGTCATTGACAGACGCGGAGGTGAAGGTGTTCGTGGACACCGCGCCCGTCATGGAGAAGCCGCTTGCCGCCGCGGCCGGCCTCGGCTGGCAGGGCAAGCATACGAACCTCGTCTCGCGCGAGTTCGGCTC
>DASQLK010000085.1:0-2292 GCA_035630055.1 Methyloceanibacter sp.
GCAGGGTAGCAGGCGAAACCGTACTTGCAGAGGATATGGCCATCGCCCCCCTTCTTTCAAGTCAAGATAGCGGGGGCAAAAATCCCGCTAAAGCGGGCCGGCGTTGAAGATCATGTCGATATCGTGACCCCACGGCCCCTCGTAGTCCGCCAGCAGCGCGTCCGCCGGCGAGCGCCCCTCCTCCGCCCTGCGCTTCAGCGCGGCTAGGGTCGCGCGCTCATCGGCACCGTTCGCATCGAGACGATGGCGCCGCTCCAGGCCGGCTTCCGCCAGCATCACGACGTGCCGGGCGATGTCGGCCACGGTGCCGTCGCGGAAGGGCGTCTCCAAGCCACGGCGCGGAACAGCATTACGCAAGGCTTGGCGCTCTTCGAGAGTCCAGTCCGACACGAGGTCGGCGGCGCTCGCAAGCGAATCCCCGTCGTAGCAAAGCCCAACCCACAGCGCCGGCAGCGCAAGGATTTCGTCGTAGCGGCCAGAGTCCGCGCCGCGCATCTCCAGGAACCGCTTCAGGCGAACGTCGGGGAAGAGCGTGGTGAGATGATCGGCCCAGTCTTCGATCGTGGGGCGCTCGCCGGGCAGCGCCGCAAGCCGGCCCGCCAGGAAGTCGCGGAAGGATGCGCCGGCGACGTCGATGTAGCGGCCGTCGCGAAACACGAAATACATCGGCACGTCGAGGGCGTAATCGACATAGCGCTCGAAGCCCATGCCGTCGTCGAAGGCGAAGGGGATCAGCCCGGTGCGGTCGGGATCGACGTCGCGCCAGATCTCCGCGCGATAGGACTTGAAGCCATTCGGCGCGCCATCGGTGAAGGGTGAGTTGGCAAAAAGAGCCGTGACGACGGGCTGGAGCGCAAGACCGACGCGGAGCTTCCGCACCATGTCCTTCTCGTCGGCGAAGTCGAGATTGACCTGCACCGTGGCGGTCCGGAACATCATGTCGAGGCCGTAGATGCCGCGGCGCGGCATGTAGCGTCCCATGATGCGGTAGCGCTCCTTCGGCATCATCGGCGTCTCGTCGAGAGTCCATTTCGGTGAGAAGCCGAGCCCGAGAAAGCCGATGCCGAGATCGCGGCCGACCGCCTCAACCTCCTGAAGATGGGTGCGAAGCTCATCGCCCGTTTCGTGAAGGGTCTCGAGCGGCGCGCCAGACAACTCGACCTGGCCGCCGGGCTCGAGGCTGATGACGCCGCCCTTGTCGCAGTCCGGCCGGTTGAGCGCGATGATATTGCCGTCCTCGATCACCGGCTCCCAGCAGAAGCGCTCGGCGAGACCTTTGAGGAGCGCGGCGATCCCGCGATCTCCCCAATAAGGCACGGGCCCGTGGTCATCGGTGTAGAAGGCGAATTTCTCGTGCTCGGTGCCGATGCGCCAATCGGTTTCCGCCTTCGATCCGGCTTCGAGATGGGCGACGAGCTCATCCCGCGAGGCGATCACCGCGCTCTCCGGCCCAGCCACCCGTGTCGACATTTAGGAGAACTCCGAATCCCGAACCGGGCGTGCCGCATGCATTCGCTCGCGGTCTTTATCCCCCTGGATAGAACCCTGACAAGCGCTCCCTAGCGCCAGTCGCCAAGCACGGCATTCACAAGGGCGAGAGCGGCCACGGCGGCCGTATCTGCGCGCATGACCCGGGGGCCGAGAGAGATGGGCCGGACGAAAGGTTTGGCAAGGAGCGCCGCCCGCTCTCCCGGGGCGAAACCGCCCTCCGGACCGATCAGGACCGCGAGCGGTCCCGGCTTTAACTCGCCGAGTGCTGCAAGTGACGGTGCCTGTGCCGCGCCTTCGTCAGCAAAGATCAGGAGACGGTCCTCATCCCATGCATCGAGAAGTTCGATGAGTTCATGCGGCTGGCGCACCTCCGGAACCCGCAAGATGCCGCATTGCTCTGCAGCCTCGATGGCGTTCGCTTCAATTCGATCCACCCGGACGCGCTCGGCGACGGTCCGTTCGGTCAAAACCGGACGCAATACGCTGGCGCCCATTTCGGTCGCCTTCTGCGCCATGTAATCGAGCCGCGCGCGTTTCAACGGTGCGAAGAGGTAATGCAGGTCGGGACCTTGCATCTGCGCGCGCGTCTGCTCGCCAACACGCAGGCGTGCGCGCTTCTTGCCCGTGACTTCGAGTGCGGCCATCCACTCGCCATCTTCGCCATTAAAAACGAGAATCGAGTCGTTCGACTTGAGCCTCAGCACATTGAGGAGATAGTGAGCTTGCTCTGCGGCGAGGTCGACCTCGGCGCCGTGGCGCAATGGGCACTTGACGAATAGCCTCTGGAGCTTAGACGCCATG
>DASQLK010000086.1:0-7506 GCA_035630055.1 Methyloceanibacter sp.
GACGATCATGTCGGTGAGCTCCTCTTGGGTGAAGCGCTTCAAGAGATCCTCCACCCGCTCGCGGGAGCAACTGCAATAGGATTGCAGCGGGATGGCGCGATAAGCGCGCACCTGCTCCTCGTGAAAGAGCCGATAGAGCAGCCGCTCCGGCGGCAGCATCGGGTCGAGGAGCTCATGGTCCTCAACGGTCTCGGCCAGCATCCGCGCACGCGTCCAGTCTTCCTCTTCCATCGACGGGGTGTTGACGGATTCGTGGCCGCCTTCACGCGTCAACTTCTGCACGAGGAGGCCGCCCGCCCGCCAGGCCCAGCCAGAGGTCTCGGTCTGGCCGGCACGGTAATGCTTGGCGACGGCGAGATAGATGAAGGTCGGAAGCTGCTCGGACTGGCGGAAATAGGTGTCGGCCGCCTCGGTCAGGGTTTCGCCCTCCAGAGGCACCACGCCCTGGTAGCGCTCAGTCTCGGAGCCCCTGTCGATGGTCATGGCGAGGTGGCCGTTACCGAGCGGCGCGGCGCGACCGTCGGCCTCGAGCGCGGCGACGGCATCGGCGGAGAAGCGCGCATAGCCGCGCAAGCGCCCGGGCACCTCATAGTCCGCGACCAGGAGATCGACCGGGCCGTCGGTCGTAGCCTGCAGGATGAACTTGCCTTCGGATTTGAGGGCAGCGCCGAGGAGCGCCGTCAGTGCAACCGCCTCGCCGAGAAGGCGTGAGACAGGCTCGGGATAGTCATGGCTGGAGAGGATATTGTCCACGGTCGGACCGAGCTTGACGAGGCGGCCGAACACGTCGGCATGCTCGGCCTGGAAGGGCAGGATGAGATCGTCATCGGGAATCTGGAGCGAGATGCGCTCCTCCAACGAGCGCTCGGTCATCGCTTGCCCGACCGCCCCTTGAGGGGCTTGCCTTTGGCGGCGCTCTTCCTGGCAGACTTGCCTTTGGCAGCACGCGCCGCACGGACCGGCCTGCTCCGCAGGAGCTTGCCGCCGAGGCACCAAGCAAGGATCGCCTTCTGCACATGAAGCCTATTCTCGGCCTCGTCCCACACGGCGGATTGCGGGCCGTCGATGACCTCGGCGGTGACCTCATCGCCGCGATGCGCGGGCAGGCAATGAAGAAAGATGGCGTCTGGATTTGCACGCGCCATCACCGCCTCCGTCACCTGGAAGGGTCGCAGGCGCCTGTTCCGCTCATGCTCGTCAACGTCACCCATGGACACCCAGACGTCGGTCACGACGCAATCCGCGCCGTCCGCGGCTTCGAGCGGATCGTCGAAGACCTCGATCGCAGCACCTTCGCGCTCGGCCCAGGCGAGCAGCTCAGGCGACGGACCGAACTGCTTGGGACAGGCGAGCTTCAGAGTGAACCCGAAGCGCGCCGCCGCGTGCACCCAGGAGGAAGCGACATTATTGGCGTCTCCAATCCAGGCGATTGTGCGGCCTGCGATCGGACCCTCGTGTTCCTCGAAGGTGAGGATGTCGGCCATGATCTGGCAGGGATGCGACCGGCAGGTGAGGCCGTTGATGACCGGCACGGTTGCATGCTCGGCGAGATCGAGCAGGGTCTCATGCGGACCGGTGCGCAGCATGATGGCATCGACATAGCGCGATAGAGCGCGGGCGGTGTCCGCCACCGTCTCGCCGCGGCCGAGCTGCATGTCCTGACGGTTGAGAACGACGCTCGTGCCGCCAAGCTGATGGATGGCGACCTCGAAGGACACGCGCGTGCGGGTG
This sequence comes from Methyloceanibacter sp., assembly GCA_035630055.1. Taxonomy (GTDB): domain Bacteria; phylum Pseudomonadota; class Alphaproteobacteria; order Rhizobiales; family Methyloligellaceae; genus Methyloceanibacter. Next base: position 1,732 of record DASQLK010000086.1, read on the forward strand.
GACGGCTTCTCGAAGATCATCGCAAGGACGGGTGCGGGCCGAAGCTTCAGGCCCTTCAACACGCGCGGGCTCTTCTTCACGGCGGCCGCCGTGTCGAGAATGGCGCGCAAGGTTTTCGCGTCCAAGGAATCGATATCGAGGAAGTGATTGATGCGTTCGCGCATTTTGCTGGAATCCGATCAGGCTTTGGCCAGCGCGCTTGCCTCGAGCGCGAGGCAAGCTTGGTCGATAGCGTCGCAGGCGAGGTCGATCTCCTCATCGCCGACGATGAGCGGCGGCAGGAGACGCACGACGTTGTCGCCGGCGACGACCGTGAGCATGTGCTGCTCCCGCAAGGCGCGCACCAGCTCCTGGTTCGGCACCTTGCATTTCAGGCCGAGCATAAGGCCCTGCCCGCGCACGTCCTCGATGATCGCGGCGTGCTCGTCTTTCAGAGCGGCGAGACGTTGCTTCAGCCTCAATCCGGTCTGCGCCACGTTTTCCAGAAAGCCCGGCGCAAGCACGATATCGAGCACGGCATTGCCGACGGCCATGGCAAGCGGATTGCCGCCGAAGGTGGAACCGTGGCTGCCGGCGGTCATAGCGCTGCCGACCGCCTCCGTGGTGAGACAGGCGCCGATGGGAAAGCCGCCGCCGAGACCCTTGGCGACGGCCATGACGTCAGGAGTAATGCCGGCCCATTCATGGGCGAACAGGCGGCCGGTGCGGCCGATCCCGCTCTGGACCTCGTCCATGACCAGCAAAATTCCCTTCGCGTCGCAAAGCGCGCGCAGATCCTGCAGAAACCGCCACGACATCTCGCGCATGCCGCCCTCGCCCATGATGGGCTCGATCAGCAAGCCTGCGGTCTCGTCGCCGATGGCAGCTTCGACGGCGGCAATGTCACCGGGGGGGACCTGGTCGAAGCCCTCCACCGCGGGGCCGAAGCCGGCCAGATGCTTGGCCTGGCCGCCGGCGGCGATGGTCGCGAGCGTGCGGCCATGAAATGCGCCCTCGAAGGTGACGAGGCGATAACGCTCCGGCGCGCCGTTCTCGGCGTGGTAGCGCCGCGCGGCCTTGATCGCGCACTCAACCGCTTCCGCCCCGGAATTGGCGAAAAACACGCGATCGGCGAAGCTCGCATCGACGAGGCGCTGGGCAAGCCGCTCTTGCTCCGGGATGCGGTGCAGATTGGACACGTGCCAAAGCTTCTTGGCCTGCCCGGTCAGGGCCTCGACGAGATGGGGATGGGCGTGGCCGAGCGCATTGACGGCAATGCCGCTGCCGAAATCGAGATAGCGGTCGCCATCCTCGGTAAAGAGATAGGCACCCTCGCCGCGGGCGAACGCAAGATCGCTGCGGGCGTAGGTCGGAAGGAGCGCCGACATGGGATTGACGTTGTCCCCAAATAAAATTGCCGCCGGGCGGCGGCAGTGAGGAAACTCAGAGCTTTAGGTCTCGTTGTTTCGGCTGTCAATCAAGGCAGTGCACGCTCTATCCAAAGGCCATACATGCTTTTGCCCGCGGGAGCGTTTGTAATCGCCGCGGAGAAATGGCAGAATCCAACTCGTACCGGTGGACAACGCGGACCCCAAGCGTGGCGGACGCTTGCCGTGTCCCACCGGAGCTAGTAGCGTATAACCGCTCGGCCACAAGATGTCGTGGGTGCAGTATAGCGCCCGGGCGGTTCAATCTCAGCAGTACTTCCGAGTGTTCAAAAAAGCCGTCTCTAGGCAGACGGCCGGATTCTGAGTCCAACGAGGAGGCCCAATAAACATGGCTTGGAATGATGAGAGAGTCGAACTGCTGAAGAAGCTCTGGGCGGATGGCTTGAGCGCAAGCCAGATCGCCAGCCGCTTGGGCGGGGTGACACGAAATGCGGTCATCGGAAAGGTGCATCGGCTCGGACTGTCCGGGCGCGCGACAAGCTCGCGCTCCTCGGCACCGCGGCCGCGCCGCACCCATGCCCCGCGGCAGCACAGAGCGCCTTCACTCGTATTCGGCACACGCGGAAACGCCGCGCTCGCGCCGGTCTACGAGAGCGAGCCGGAACCAATGCCGGCTGAAATCCACGAGCTGGTCATCCCGGTGCACGAGCGGGCCAGCATCCTCACCCTGAAAGAGACGATGTGCCGCTGGCCCATCGGCGACCCCGGGGACGAGGAGTTTCACTTCTGCGGCCGCAAGAGCAGCGGCTCCATGCCCTACTGCGAGCATCATGCGCGCATGGCGTACCAGCCTGCGCAGGCACGCCGGCGCGAGAAGCGTTTCGCCACGGGTTAAGAGGGTGGGGCACGATGGGAGAGAGGCGCCCCTATCGGGCGCCTCTTTTCGTTGCAGCGTCTAGAGGGCGCTGCTTCAAGCCTTCTCTTCCAGCCGATCGCTGAAGGCATAGCCCGCGCCGCGCACGGTGCGGACGGGGTCGGTCTCATTGCCGCGCATCATCGCCTTGCGCAGGCGGCCGACATGGACATCGACGGTGCGCTCGTCGACATAGACGTTGCGGCCCCAGACCCCGTCCAGAAGCTGCGCGCGGCTGAAGACCCGGCCCGGCGACTGCATCAGGAATTCCAACAGACGGAACTCGGTGGGCCCGAGATGGATCTGGCGGCCGTTGCGCGTCACGCGATGGGAGTCGCGATCGAGCTCGATATCGCCCACGTTCAAGACCGACGCGATGCGCTCCGGGCTCGTGCGGCGCAGGATCGCGCGCACGCGCGCCATGAGCTCCGGCAGCGAGAACGGCTTCACCACATAGTCGTCGGCGCCGGTGGTCAGACCGCGGATGCGGTCGTTCTCCTCGCTGCGCGCCGTCAGCAGGATGATGGGGATGTTGCGGAAGTCCTTGCCGGTGCGAAGGCGTCGGCAGAGTTCGAGGCCGGAGAGGCCCGGCAGCATCCAATCGAGCACGATCAGATCGGGTGTCGCCTCGGCGATGGCCATCTCGGCTTCATCGCCGCGATGCACGACGTCGACGGCGTAGCCCTCGGCTTCGAGATTATAGCGGAGGAGCAGCGCGAGCGGCTCCTCATCCTCGACAACGAGAACCCTGGCTCCTGGCGTCGGCGTCATTGGCGTCGTCTGCAACATCGGTTAGCCCGCCGACCGGAGAGCAACTGGCGTCATGCTCGTATTGTCGCCCTTCGGCCGCTGATCGGTGATCGGCTTGCCGTGCACGAGGTAATAAACCGTCTCGGCGATGTTGGTGGCGTGATCGCCGATGCGTTCGATGTTCTTGGCGCCGAACAGGAGATGGGTGCAAAGGCCGATATTGCGCGGGTCCTCCATCATGTAAGTGAGGAGTTCGCGGAAGAGCGAATTGTACATCGCGTCGATCTCTTCATCCTTGTACCAGACCTTCAGCGCGCGATCCGCGTCACGCTCGATATAGGCGTCGAGCACGTCCTTGAGCTGGCCCAGCGCCAGCTCGCCCATGTGCTTGAGGCCGAGCATGAGCTGCTTCGGCTGCTGCTCGCCAACGACGGCGAGCGCGCGCTTTGCGATGTTCTTGCCGAGGTCGCCGATGCGCTCCAGGTCGGTGGAGATACGCAAGGCCGCCATGATCTGCCGCAGGTCGTAGGCCATGGGCTGCCGCCTTGCGATCATGACAATGGCCTGCTCCTCGATCTCCTGTTCGAGCTCATCGATCGCCTCGTCCTGCTGGATCGTCTCGCCGGCAAGGGCGGGGTCGCGGCCCTCCAGCGCATCGATGGACTGGCCGAGCACCTGCTCGGCCAGCCCGCCCATCTTGGCGATCTTGTTGTTGAGGAGGGATAGCTCCTCCTCGTAGGACCTCACGATATGTTCGTGTTGCTGTTCCATCGGCTTGTCTCCTTGAGGACGGGGCGGCTAGCCGAAGCGGCCGGTGACGTAATCCTGGGTGCGGGTGTCGGACGGGTTGGTGAACATTCTCACGGTCTCATCCACCTCCACGAGCTTGCCGAGATGGAAAAACGCGGTGCGCTGGGAGACCCGCGCAGCCTGCTGCATGGAATGGGTCACGATGACGATGCAGTAGTTCTCCTTAAGCTCTTCCATGAGGGCTTCGATGCGCGCCGTGGCGATCGGATCGAGCGCTGAGCAAGGCTCGTCCATGAGGATCACCTCCGGGTTGACCGCGATCGCGCGCGCGATGCAGAGGCGCTGCTGCTGACCGCCGGACAGCCCAGTGCCGGGCTCCTCAAGCCTATCCTTCACTTCCTCCCACAGGCCCGCCTTCTTGAGGCTGTTCTCAACGATCTCCGCGAGCTCGGCCTTGGAACTGGCCAGCCCGTGAATGCGCGGGCCATAGGCCACGTTCTCGAAGATCGACTTCGGAAAGGGGTTGGGCTTTTGGAACACCATGCCCACGCGGGCGCGCAGCTGGACGGGATCGACCTTCGGCGAGTTGATGTCGCGTCCGTCGAGCGTAATCTCGCCGGTGACGCGACAGCTTTCAATCACATCGTTCATGCGGTTGAGGCAGCGCAGAAACGTGGACTTGCCGCAACCTGATGGACCGATGAGCGACGTCACCGAACGATCGAGGATGTCGAGAGAAACATCGAACAGCGCCTGCTTGTCGCCGTAGAAGACGTTGACGTCGCGCGCCTGCATCTTCAGCTCGTGCTGCTCGACGGGCAACGAATCGGTCTGTTCCGGCATCGGCGCCTGCACCCGGATTATCGGCCGTGCTGCCACATTCGCCTCCATAGGGAACCCCTTTCTACCATTTACGCTCGAATCTGTGCCGCAGAACAATAGCGACCAGATTCATTACCGCCAGGAAGCCGAGCAGAACCAAAATGGCCGCGGACGTGCGGGCGACAAAGCCGCGCTCGGGACTGTCCGCCCAGCTATAGATTTGTGTCGGCAGGGACGTTGCGGGATCGAGCAGGCCGATGTTTTCGACACTGGGAATGAATGCGTTCATGCCGATGAGGAGGAGCGGGGCGGTCTCGCCGAGAGCCTGCGCCATGCCGATGATCGTGCCCGTGAGAATGCCCGGCATTGCCACCGGCAGAACGTGATGCAGCATCACCTGATGCTTTGACGCGCCGACGCCTAGCGCCGCTTCGCGAATGGACGGCGGCACGGCTTTCAGCGCAGCCCGCGTGGCAATGATGATGGTCGGCAGCGTCATCAGCGACAGCACCATTCCACCGACAAGGGGGGCCGAACGCGGCAGGCCAAAGAAGCCGAGAAAAACAGCCAGCCCGAGCAGGCCGAAAACCACAGAGGGCACGGCTGCGAGGTTGTTGATGTTGACCTCGATGAGATCGGTCAGCCGGTTCTTCGGTGCGAACTCTTCGAGATAGAGCGCTGCCGCGATGCCGATGGGAAAGCTCAAAAGAAAGCATACAAGCAGGGCATAAAACGAGCCGGTGATCGCGCCGGCAAGCCCGGCGCGCTCGGGGAACCGGCTGTCGGCATTGAAGAAAAGTCCCCAGTTGAACGGCGTACGGACAAGACCCTTCTTTTCAAGGTCCTCGAACGCCTGGACCTGAAGAGGGCTGAAGCGCGGATTGATTGTCCGCGTGGGGGCGCTGCCGGGGGCGCCGCCGTCGGGCACGTCCTGATATTTCGGGATCACGCCTTTATTGATCTGGTCGAACGGATCCGAGGCGGGAACGGCGAGAACGACCCGTTGACCAATGCTCTCCGGGTGAGCGAGAACGTAATCGCGGAGGATGTAGGGGGCGTCCGCAGTCAGGATCTTCGTGAGCTCCGTCTTCTGCTTTGGCGACTGCGCTTGCGGAAAGATGTTGGTGAGGGTGTCGCGGACAACCGCGCGGAAGTTGCCCTTGGCGGGGTCCT
>DASQLK010000087.1:0-7263 GCA_035630055.1 Methyloceanibacter sp.
CGACGCCCTGATCAAGGAGCACCCGAAGGATGTCCGTCCGCTCGACGCACTCGGAAACATTCTGCGTTCACACGAGCGCTACGAGGAAGCCCGCGGTTACTACTCCCGCGCGATCGAGCTCGTCAGCCGGCCGACAAAAGATAATTGGGCGCTGTTTTACTCGCGCGGCGTTTGCAACGAACGTCTGAAGGATTGGCCGGGCGCTGAAGCCGATTTCAAGAAGGCTCTGGTGCTGTCCCCCGACGAATCTCTCGTGCTGAATTATCTTGGCTATTCCTGGGTTGATCAGGGTCGCAACCTGAAGCAGGGCATCGAATACATCCGTCAGGCCGTGAAACTGAAGCCGGACGACGGGTACTACGTCGATAGCCTCGGCTGGGCCTATTACCGTCTCGGCAATATCGAGGCTGCCGTGGAGCACCTCGAGCGCGCCGTCGAGCTCCGGCCCGACGATCCGGTCATCAACGATCACCTCGGCGACGTGTATTGGAAGGTCGGCCGCAAGCTGGAAGCCAAATATCAGTGGCAGCAGGCGCTGACTTTGAAGCCCGAGAACGATCAGATCACCACGCTGAAGGAAAAGATCGCCGGTGGGTTGGCCGATAAGGCGCCGACACATGCTGCGAGCCGCACCACTGAAGCCGGTCAGAAGGCGCAATAACGCCGCTTCTGCGCGGGAGAAGCCCGCGTGACGACTCTTCAAGAAAACGCCAGAGCCAAGCTCAATCTAAGCCTGCAAGTGCTTGGGCGCCGCGGCGACGGCTTTCACCAGATTAGAAGCTTGGTCGCGTTCGCCACCATTGGCGACGTCGTCTCCCTCCAGCCTGCTGACGCCCTGTCGCTCACTGCAGACGGGCCCTTTGCCGGCGATCTCTCAGGCGACAATTTAATCTTGCAGGCCGCGCACGGGGTGCGCGCGGCCTTCCCTTCTTTGGCACTCGGTCATTTTCGTCTCGAGAAGAACCTGCCCGTCGCAAGCGGCATTGGCGGCGGGTCCGCAGATGCGGCGGCGGCTTTGCGCCTGATCGCGGCAGCGAATGGCGGGGCACCGACCTACGAAGAGCAGCTCGCGATTTCGGCATCTCTCGGTTCCGACGTGCCGGTCTGCGTGGCGAGCCGCCCGACTCTCATGACCGGCCGCGGCGAGATGCTGCGAGCCGTTCGCGGCCTTCCTTCATGCGGTGTCGTGCTGGCTAATCCAGGCGTGCCTCTTTCCGCAGCGGAGGTTTACCGCGCCCTGAACGCGCAGCCTCTTGCTGCCTCTGATGCGGAAATGGATGCGCCCGACTTTGCCGCCAGTTTCGATGCGCTTCTGGATTATCTGCCAACGCGCCCCAACGATCTGCAAGGCCCTGCCATGCGCCTTGCCCCCGTTATCGGCGATGTCCTGGCCGCGCTGGAAGCGTTGCCAGGCGCGCGTCTCGCACGCATGTCGGGCAGCGGCGCGACCTGCGTTGCGCTCTTTGCAGATCGTGCGGAAGCAGAGGCGGCAAAGAGCCTGATGGCAGAAGCACATCCAGACTGGTGGGTAGCGGCAGGCGGTCTCGCCTGAGCCGTCTAGTAGGGACGCTCGACGCTGAAATCGATCGCTTCCAGCATTGCGGCCTTGGGCGGCGAGTCCGGAAAGATCGCAAGCGCGTCACGCGCGATCGCGCCGTAGTGGCGCGCACGCTCCATCGTGTCGCTGAGCGCCTTGTGCTTCTGCATCAACGTCATCGCATGATCGAGATCGCCGTCGCGTATGTCACCCTCGTGCAGCGTGCGCTGCCAGAAGCCCCGCTCCTCCGCATTGCCGCGCCGGTAGCAAAGCACGACCGGTAGCGTGATCTTGCCTTCGCGGAAGTCATCGCCAACGCTCTTGCCGAGCTGCGACTGCTCGCCCGAATAGTCGAGCGCGTCGTCGACGAGCTGGAACGCCAAGCCGAGATTGCGCCCGTAGGAGCGCAACGCCGACTGCTCCGATTTCGGCTTCTCCGCGATGATGCCGCCGACTTCGGCGGCTGCCGCGAATAGCGCCGCCGTCTTGGCATTGATCACCGCCAGATAGTCGTCTTCCGTGGTCTCGGTATTCTTCGCGGTCATGAGCTGCATGACCTCTCCCTCGGCGATGATCGCGGCGGCGTCGGAGAGAATCCTCAGCGCGCCGAGCGAGCCGACGTCCACCATCATCTTGAACGCCTGCCCAAGCAAAAAGTCGCCGACGAGCACGCTCGCCTCGTTGCCCCAGAGGAGCCGCGCGGTCTTTCGCCCACGCCGCAGATTGCTTTCGTCGACCACATCGTCATGCAAAAGCGTTGCGGTGTGCATGAACTCAACGCTCGCAGCCAGACGCACATGCGCGTCGCCCTCGTAGCCGCAGAGGCGGGACGCGGCCAGGGTGAGCATGGGACGCAACCGCTTTCCGCCGGAATCGATCAGATGCCGCGCAAGCTCGGGGATGAGATCGACATTGGATCGGGCGCGATCGAGGATGAGGCGGTTGACATGGGTCATATCCTCCTCGACAAGCGCGATGAGCGGCGCAAGGCTCGCTTGCGGATCCCGCGCGCCGGAAAGCGGAACGACAACGCCCAACTGGGTTCTCCTTAAGAGCCGTTAGATGAGGGGCATAGTCGGTTGCGAGGCGTGGCCGGTCAAGCGCAGGACGCCCTTATGACGCACGGTCACTGCCGATGAAAGAATTGCTGCGCTCGAACGATCCGGTGCTCCTGTCCTATGTCAGCTCGCTCCTGGCCGAGGCCGACATCGAGTTCATGGTCGCGGACACCAATATGAGCGTGCTCGAGGGCTCCATTGGGGTGCTCCCGCGCCGTGTTCTGGTTAAGGCGGAACGCATCGCCAACGCCCGCAACATCCTCAGCGAGGCCGGCATCGGCCATGTCATCAGCGAAACCAAAGACTGAGCGCGCCGCCGCGGCAGTCGGCACGACAACCGACGATTTCCTCGGCGGCCGCGTCAGCATCGTCCAGCCCTCGCGCGGCCACAGATCGGGCAGCGATGCGATCTGGCTGCAGGCCGCCGTGCCCGCCCATCCCGGCGACCACATTCTCGATGCCGGCGCGGGCGTCGGCGTTGCCGGGCTCGCGATTCTCGCTCGCGTGTCGAAGAGTAAAGTCACGGCCCTCGAGCGCGAGCAGGCGCTCTGCGACCTTGCCGCCCAGAACGCGGCCAGCAACGGCTTTTCCGATCAATTCGGCGTAATTCATTGCGATATAACGGGACGCGCAGCTTCATTGTCGGCAAAGGGAATCTTGCGCGAGGGCTACGACCACGTGATGGCCAATCCGCCCTTCCATGCCCAAGGCACCGTTCGCGTTGGCGCGGAAAAGGCCGGTGCCCACGAAATGGCGCCGGGCGAACTCGCCGCCTGGATCCGCTTCATGACCTCGGCGGCCGCGGCCAAGGGAACGTTGACGCTCATCCACCGCCCGGAAGCGCTCGCCGAGCTTTTGACGCTTTTGGACGAGCGTTTCGGCGACCTCACGGTCTTTCCCTTATTCGCCAAGGAAGGCGCTGCGGCGTCGCGCATCATCATTCAGGGGCGGAAAGGAAAGCGGGGGGCGCTCAAATTGCGCCGCGGCCTCGTCCTGCATCGTCCCGATGGGGCCTATACCGATGCCGCCGAAGCGGTTCTCCGTCATGGCGAGAAGCTCGATCTCGCCCTCGGAACATGAGTGGGCTGCCGCCCGGGGGGATGAGCGGCAGCCCCTCTTTTACCGGGGAGGAGGAGAACTCCCCGGCGCGCGCGGCCGCTAGTTGCAGACCTTCACGCTTTTAAAGATCGGCCGCCCATACCAGTCCCAGGCGACCGGCTTCTGCACATAGCGGCAGCGCGGCCCGTACCAGGAGTAATTGAGCCAAGGCGCGCCGTAGCCGTACCCGCGCGGGCCGTGCTTGCCATGCTTGCCGTACTTGCCGTCGTACTTGCCGTACTTGCCGTCGTGCTTGCCGTGGTAGCCGTGTTTGCCACCGTGGCCGTCATGCTTGCTTTTGGCGTCTGCGCCTGTCGCGCCGAATGCCAAGAGGGAAGCGGCCGCCGCCGCGATAAGTGTGGTCTTCAGCATCGGATATCCTCCATTGAGCAGTTGAGAGGAGCGGACGATCCCGCGCTCTTGATTGCCTTTTTACGGAAGCTGCTCTGAACCGATGCTGAGGCGCTCATTCATCCGCCGTTCAGCGGGGCAAAAGAAAAGGGCCGCTCGATAAGCGGCCCTTTGCCCAAGTAACGATGGTGCCGGTTAGTACCAGCCGCCGCGCCGCCAATAGCGTTGGCCGCCGCGCCAGTAGGGATAGGAGGCGTAGGGATAGCCATAGCCGTAAGCATAGCGGTAGGGCTGATAATAGCGGGGGCCGTAATAGCCGCCGTATCCGCCCCAGCGCGGTCCGACATAGACGTTCACTCCGGGGCCGCCCCAGCGGCGCCAACCGGCGTCCGCAGTACTGGGTGCCACGGCGATAAAGGCGATGAGCAGCGCGCCGGCCGCCACCACCAAAGTCGCAAGCTTCTTCATCGAAGTCCTCCTCGAGCAGGGCCCGTTCGGAAAATGGAACGCGCCCCTTGAGATGGGGTTTCCCATCTTTGGCGGCGATTATACCAAGCGTCGGATGACTCTCGTTCGGCGACCAGCGAGTTGTGTTAACCAATGCTTGAAGCCGCCGCGAAATGGCCTCTATTGAAACAGAATCCGCTGGCGACCTTTGTTTTCAACCGTTGGAACGCTACGCTATCGGCATGAGCACGACTTTATCGGCAACGACAGCGGACGAGGGGCAGGGCTGGAAGAGCTATCTTCCCGCTTCCTTGGTTAATTGGGGCCCGGTTGTCCCCGTATTGCGCTTCAGCGGCCCTATTGGCGCGGTGACCCCGCTCCGGCCCGGGCTGTCGCTTGCCTCGAGCGCACAGGCCATCAAGAGAGCGTTCTCGATGCGCGGCGTGAAGGCCGTCGCCATTCAGATCAATTCGCCCGGCGGGTCCGCCGTGCAGTCGATGCTGATTCATCGCCGTATCCGCGACCTCGCTGCGGAGAAGAACATCAAGGTCTATGTCTTCGCCGAGGATGTTGCCGCGTCAGGGGGCTACCTGATCGCGCTTGCCGGCGATGAAATCTATGCAAGCCCAAGCTCCATCGTCGGCTCGATCGGAGTCATCACCGCGACCTTCGGGTTCCAGGAGCTTATCGCCAAGATCGGCGTTGAGCGCCGCGTTTACACCGCCGGCCTCAACAAGGACACGCTCGATCCCTTCCTCCCCGCGAAAGAGGAGGACGTGGAGCGGATCAAGGACATTCAGCGCGACGTGCATGCCGACTTCATCGCTCTTGTGAAGGAGCGGCGCGGGGCGAAGCTCAATGGCCCGGATGAGACCCTGTTCAGCGGCGCTTTTTGGTCTGGCCGCAAGGCGCTCGAGTTCGGTCTCATCGACGGCCTCGCCGATCTTCGCACCAAGATGCGCGACGTGCTCGGCGAGGATGTCCGGTTGAAGCCCATCAGCACGCCGACCAGCTGGCTCCGCCGCCGCCGCAGCTTCTCCGTAGACGATGCTGCCGATCTCGGCCTTTCTCCCGGCGGCCTCGCCGCAGACTTCATCTCGGCGATCGAAGCGCGCGCGCTTTGGTCCCGCTTCGGGCTTTAGCCATGCCCCAGATCCTGATCTTTCTCGCTGCCGGGGCCGGCATCTTCCTGGCGCGGCGATGGTATCGCGACGAGCAGCATCGGATTTCCAAGGACCTCGCCAAAGCCCGCGAAGCCATGGAGCGGCGCGACAAGGAGAGCGCAATTCCCCTCGATCGCGACCCGGCGACGGGCGTCTACCGGCCACGCACCAAAATCCATTAAAACGCCCTGGAGGGCGGATTTAACCCCGCGGCCATTGTTGTCTCCGCGAACCTATGGCTTTCCTTGCGCGCCGGACGCGACTAGCGTTCGCGCCCAATACGATGGAATCGGCTAAAGACGCTGAGATGGCCAAGCACACCAAGGCTGAGGGGGCCGACGCGCCGCTCTCTTTTCAAGACCTGATCCTGCGGCTCCAGCGCTATTGGGCCGACCAAGGCTGCGTCATCCTCCAGCCCTACGACATGGAGATGGGGGCGGGGACGTTTCACCCGGCCACAACCTTGCGTTCGCTTGGGCCCAAGCCCTGGCGCGCCGCTTATGTGCAGCCCTCGCGCCGGCCGAAGGATGGCCGCTACGGCGAGAACCCCAACCGGCTGCAGCACTATTACCAGTTCCAGGTTCTTCTGAAGCCGTCCCCGCCGGACATCCAGGACCTCTATCTCGCCAGCCTTGTGGCCATCGGCATCGATCCCAAGAACCACGACATCCGCTTCGTGGAGGACGATTGGGAGAGCCCGACCCTCGGCGCCTGGGGCCTGGGCTGGGAGGTCTGGTGCGACGGCATGGAAGTCTCGCAGTTCACATACTTTCAGCAGGTTGGCGGCTTCGACTGCGATCCCGTAGCCGGTGAGCTGACCTATGGTCTCGAACGGCTCGCCATGTATGTGCAGGGCGTCGATCGCGTCTTCGATCTGAATTTCAACGGCGGCCAGGGGAAGGACAAGGTCAGTTACGGCGACGTGTTCCTCCAGGCCGAGCAGGAATATTCCCGCTACAATTTCGAGCATGCCGACACGGCGCGGCTGTTGGAGCAGTTCCGCGCCGCCGAGCACGAGTGCAAGGCGCTGCTGGCGCGCGGTGACGTAGGCGATCACCACCAGATGGTGCTGCCCGCTTACGACCAGGCCATCAAGGCATCGCACATCTTCAATCTCCTCGATGCGCGCGGCGTGATTTCGGTGACCGAGCGCCAAGCTTACATTCTTCGCGTGCGGGATCTCACCAAGGCTTGCTGCGCCGCTTGGCTCAAGACCGAAGCTGGTGGCGCCGCCCATGGCTGAGCTTCTGCTTGAGTTCTTGTCGGAGGAAATCCCCGCACGCATGCAGGGACGCGCACGCGACGACCTCGCCCGGCTTCTCGGCGATGGTTTGCGCGGAGCCGGGCTCGAATTCAGCGCCATCGAAACTTACGCGACGCCGCGCCGCCTCACTGCCGTCGTAGACGGTCTGCCCGCGCGCTCGCCGGATCTTCGCGAGGAGAAGAAGGGGCCGCGCGTCGATGCGCCGGATGCTGCGCTTCAAGGCTTCGTCAAATCCGCAGGGCTGAAATCCATCGAGGACGCCGAGACCCGCGAGGACAAGAAAGGCGCGTATTATGTTGCGCTGATCGAGCGGGCAGGGCGGACCACCGCCGATGTCGTTGCCGA
>DASQLK010000088.1:0-45563 GCA_035630055.1 Methyloceanibacter sp.
CCGCCCAAAGAGCGCGCAGCGGCGAGGCCCCACAGGCCGAACAGGATATGGACGATATTGTGCAGCGGGTTCACCGGGAACATGCCGAACAAGTTGCCGTGCTCCATGTTCGCGATGGCGCCGCCCTCCGCCGGCTGCACCAAGAAGGGCAAGAAACCGGCAGCGCCGATCGCGAGAAAGACGATGCCGAAGATCGTTGCGAAGGTGCGCGTGGTCATCCGGCTCTTCCTGTTTCGGCACAAATTTCGAGATGGCGGGAGAGTTAACGGACCTGAGCAGGACAAGCCAGTCGCTTCGCCGCGTCAGGCTGCGTCGGAGATTCTCGACGGGCTCTGGACGGAGGCGAGATAGGCGGTGAGTTCGCTTTCGGGCATGGCCGGCGCGTAGAGATGGCCCTGCAAGGCGTCGCAGCCGGCCTCGAGCGCAATCTGCTCTTCTTCGCGGCAGGAAATGCCCTCGGCGACGACTTCGAGGGCCATGGCATGGCCGAGCGTTACCGCCGCGCGGATGATCGCGACGCTCTGGTCGCGTGCGGCGATGTCGATGAACGAACGGTCGAGCTTGATCTTGTCGACCGGGAATTTGCGCAGGCACGAGAGCGACGAATAGCCGGTCCCGAAATCGTCGAGAACGATCCTGAAGCCGTCGCGGCGAAGCTCCTGAATGGTGGCGCCGCACAGCGTGCCATGTTCGATGAACAGCCCCTCGGTGATCTCCAGCTCGAGTTGGTTGGGCTCAACCCCCTCGGCCTCGACGATCGAGCGAAGCGTCTGCGCGAAGCGCGGCGCGCGAAACTGCAGCGGCGACAGATTGACCGCGACGTAGAGCTCCGGGAAGCGCCGCGCCATCCGGCAGGCGTCGCGGAAGGAGAGCAGGCCGAGCTCGTCGATCACGCCGCATTCCTCGGCGATCGGGATGATCTCGTTGGGCGGGATGATGCCGAGCACGGGATGCTCCCAGCGCACCAGGCCTTCCAGCCCGGTGACCTTGCCGCGGCTGCCGATGATCGGCTGGAAATGAAGGTCGAGCCCCTCGCCTTCGCGAAGATGGGCGCGAAGCGCGGATTCGATCTGGTCGCGGCGCTGGACGTCGGCGTCCATCGCCTCGGTGAACATGCGGAAGCAGTCGCGGCCGGCCGCCTTGGCGCGGTACATGGTGATGTCGGCCTTGCGCAGCAGCTCGGACGCCTCCGCCATATCCTTGGTGGCGAAGACCGCGCCGATCGAGACGCCGACCCGCGCTTCCCGGTCGCCGATGATGAACGGCTTGCGGATCACCGAGATGATCCGCTCGCACAGCCGGCGCACGTCGGCCTCGCCCTTGGGGCTGACCTGGACGATGGCGAATTCGTCGCCGCCGATGCGCGCGACGGTGTCGGTTTCGCGCAGCAGCGAGCGCAGCCGTTCGCCGACCTCCTGCACGAGCTTGTCGCCGGCATTGTGGCCGAGCGTGTCGTTGACCTGCTTGAAGCGATCGAGATCGAGCATCAGCAAGGCGACCTGCTCGCCGGAGCGGCGGTAGCGCGTCAGCGCCTGCGACAGGCGGTCTTCGAGGAGGGCGCGATTGGCCAGGCCGGTAAGCTGGTCGTGAAGCGCCTGATGCTGGGCATTGGCCTCGCGCTGCTCGAGCTCGTCGACCAGATCGACGATCGATTTGTAGAGGAACGACATGACGAGGATGACGGCGACGGCGGAGGTGAGCGCGATCGGCCAGATGGAGCCGAACAGCTCCAACCTCGAATGGGAAGCGTCCTTGACGATGCTGACCGTGGCGAAATTCGTCATTACGAGGGTCGCCACGGCTGCAGACACAATCGGTGGGCCTACTTTGCGCGAATATCTCACTAAAATCTCCCCGACGTCGGGGGATTACCACTGCTCGGTTAACAAAGTCCTGAGTTCGGCAAGGCCGCTCCACAACAGCGCGTCAGTCGTTCAGCCGTCTCCTGAGAGAGAAAAGCTGATCCCCTGCGCCAAAGGCAGGTCGCGGCCGTAGTTAATCGTGTTGGTCGCGCGGCGCATATAGGCGCGCCAGGCGTCCGAACCGCTCTCACGGCCCCCGCCCGTCTCTTTCTCGCCACCGAAGGCGCCGCCGATCTCGGCGCCCGAGGGCCCGATATTGACGTTGGCGATCCCGCAGTCGGAGCCGGCGGCGGAGAGGAAGGCCTCCGCCTCTCGAAGATCGGTGGTGAAGATCGAGGAGGCGAGGCCCTGCGGCACGCCGTTCTGCAAGCCGATCGCCTCGTCGAGCGCGCGATAGCGCAGCACATAGAGAATGGGCGCGAAGGTCTCGCTTCGCACCACCGCGCTCTGCGCCGGCATCTCGACCAAAGCGGGGCGGACGTAGCAGCCGTCCATCGCCTCCCCGCCATGAACGGTGCCGCCCTGCCCGCGCGCCTCTTCCAGCGCGGCCTGCATGGCGTCGACGGCAGCGGCATCGATCAGCGGTCCCACCAACGTCCCGGGATCGAGCGGGTCGCCGACGCTGACGTCCGACCAGATCGCCTTGAGACGCGGCACCAGCCGGTCGTAAAGCTCCTCGTGGACGATCAGCCGCCGAAGCGTCGTGCAGCGCTGGCCGGCCGTGCCCATCGCGGCGAAGGCGATCGCCCGCTCGGCGAGAGCAAGATCGGCCGAGGGCGTCACGATCATCGCATTGTTGCCGCCGAGTTCGAGCAGCGAACGCCCGAACCGGGCCGCGACGCGTGGGGCCAAGGCGCACCCCATCCGGGTCGAGCCGGTCGCCGACATGAGGGGCACGCGCTGATCGTCAGCGAGGGCCTCGCCCGTCTCGCGCCCGCCCTGCACCACCTCCAACAGTCCCGCCGGAACCTCACCGAAGCGCTCCGCCGCCTTCGCGAACAGCGCGGCGACGCGCTCGGCGCAGATCGGCGTCTTTTCGGAGGGCTTCCAGACCACGCTGTCGCCGCAGACGAAGGCGAGGCACGCGTTCCAGGCCCAGACCGCCACCGGAAAGTTGAACGCCGAGATCACGCCGACCACGCCCAGCGGATGCCAGGTCTCCATCATCCGGTGATCGGGTCGTTCAGTGGCGATGGTGAGGCCGTAAAGCTGACGCGACAGGCCGACCGCGAAGTCGCAAATGTCGATCATCTCCTGGACCTCGCCGAGGCCCTCCTGAAGGATCTTGCCGCACTCCTTGCTGACCATCCGGCCGAGCGCGTCTTTCTCCTCGCGCAGCACCTCCCCGAACAGCCGGACCAGTTCGCCACGACGCGGCGCGGGCACCAGCCGCCAGGCGAGAAACGCCTCGTGCGCGCGCCCGACCGCCGCCTCGACCGCGCGAGCGTCGGCGATTTCGACCCGGCCCAAAGCGGCGCCGTCGATCGGCGATATGGAGTGCAATTCGGCCGTCACGATCCTCGCTGTGCAGCGGCGCCGTTCGCCTGTCAAACCGTCGCCGGCACATGATAAGCGGCGCGCCGATCGGCATAGATCCGCCAGATCTCGTCGAGCCGGCGCTCATAAGCGTCCAGCGCGTCAGCCCTGTCCGAGCCCAGCGCGCGGGCGAGCATCGCGCCGCCGGCGATCGCCGAGAACAGACCCTGCGACGAGAGCGGATCAAGCGCCATCGCCGCATCCCCGCAGGCCGCCCAGGCGGGACCCCGAACCGGCGCCAGCCGGGCGCCGCCCGCCGGACTTCCCCGCGGTGGCTCGAAGCTGCCCGCGGTCTGCAGGAGTGGCGCGAGGTAGCGGGTCTCCTCGAGCCGCTCCCGCCAGTTCGCTCTCGCCGCGCCGCCCTCCCGCGCCAGGGCATGGAAGGCGGCATAGGTTCGCCGCGGGTCAAGACGAACCGCGAACCACCAGCCGTCGGCAACGCGCTCGATCATCGGCCGCTCGAGCCGCTCGGGCGCATCGCCGGTCGCGACCGACCATAAGGCGATCTGGTCGTGCATGACCGTGAGCCCGGCGTCCGCCAGCCGGCCCATCCGCGCGGCGCGGCCGGTGGCATCGACGACGAACGCGGCCTCGGTCGAAAGGCCCTCGCCCGCCAGCCGCCAGCCGCCCGGCAGCCGCCGCGCGTTCTCGACCGCGCCGTCGAGGAAGGTCGCGCCCGCGCGCTCGGCCGCATCTCTTAGCGCGCGATCGAAAGCGCCCCGCTCGATCAGCCAGGCTGGCCCGTCCGGCGACCCCAGATAGTCGGTCTCGACCGGCGCACCGTCCCAGGCCGAGCTGATCCCGGTCAGGCTGCGATGCGGTCCACCAGGCGCCGGCACCGGCAAATCAAGCGTCCGCAGCAGGCGGAGACCGGCCCCGGCCAAAGTCTCGCCGGGCCGCGGCGCGGACGAGGCCGGCCGCGCCGCCACGACGACAGTCCTGCCAGCCCGCGCCAGCAGCGTCGCAACAGTAAGTCCAGCCGGCCCGCCGCCGACGATCGCGACGTCATAAGTCATCGCCCCGCGCTGTAGGTCAGCGGCGATTGCGGAAGCGCACCGCTTCGAACGAGCGCCGATGCTCCTCGCTGCGCCAGCCGGCCTCGGCCAGCGTGCCGGACGCGGGCGCTTCGCCGTCGGCGGCGACCTGCTTGAGCGCTTTGGCGAGCAGCTTGGCCTTGGGCTTGGCGATCGCCTTCGAGACGTAGATTTCCGACGGAATGTCCGGATCGCCGGCCGGCCCCGGGCGCTTCTCGACGATCCCCATCCGGTCGAAATCGGCGATCATGCTTTCCGCGATCGCGGGATAATTGAGGTGCCCCAGCACGGAGAATTCCCAGTCCACGCGATTATGGAAGGCGGTCAGCCGCTCGGCGCGCGGCCGCTTCGTATCCATCGCGATCTCATAGTCCGCCTCGTCGAGCACCTGATTGGGCACGCGCGCAGGCCAGAAGGTCGAAAGATAGGGATCGTAATCGGGATCGTAGCCCGACCGGCAGGTCGCGGTATCGCCATGCCAGGGCAGCGCCATATAGCGGGTGATCGTCCCCGGCCCCTGCGCGTAGAGCGGCCCATCCAGGCCGAGCGCGATCACCTGGTTGAGCTTGGCGCCGTAATAGCGTTCCTCCTGCCCCTCCGGGCGGCGGCGGATGCGGAACGGCGCGGCATAGAGCGTGGGATGGCGCATCGGCCAGGTCATCTCGCAGCCCGGGTGGAAGGCGTCCGCCAGGCAATGGCCGAGCGCCGCCTGATCCAGCATCGCGGGCTGCTCGGCCACCGGGAGCGCTTCGACATCGGTCGTGATCGCCACGGCGGTGGCGCGATCGTCGACGAAGGTGCCGTTCACCCACTGCCGCATCAGCGAGGCCTGGAAGTTCGGCAAAGCGAGATTGTTGCGCGGCGAGGTCGGGCTGAACGAGCCGAACGCGTCGCCATAGAGCCAAGGCCAAAGCCCCGGCGAATAAGCGTTCAGAGTCTCGGCGCGGAAGCTGTTGTAGATCGTGCGGCGCAGCTCCAGCCACGGATCGTGATCGGCGTCGGCCGGGACCGTCGCCAGCCGCTCGATCAAATCGGGGTCGTCGAAGTCGAGCGGGCCGCCGGCGCCGAACATCCCGGCGATCCCCTTATTGACCCATTGCAGCCCCGACATCCGCCGCAGCAAGGGCAGGATGTCGCGCGAGAACAGCACCTTGTCGGGCAAGGGCAGCTGGCCCGCGGTGGTGAAGATGTCGCGCTGCAGATCGTACATCGAGCGCCAGCCGATCAGATCGGGCGCATAATTGGGCGGGGCCACGATCACCCAGGCGCCGTCCGCCTCAAGCTCAACCCCGTCCACCCGCACCGTCGCCGAAATCGGCCCGTCCGAGGTGTCATCGTACCAGCCGTCGGCATTGTTATAGCTGTCCTGATCGTTCGGATCGTAAAGCGGGCTGTTGTTTGGGGAGCCGGCGTCGCCGAGGCCGCCGAGGAAGATCAGCCGCCCCGCCTCGTCGGTCAGGATCTCGCCGAGGTCCACCGCCTTGCCCATGAACTTGCCGCTATCGAGCCGCCACGCCTTCTTGCCGCGTTGCGAGGTGCCCGCAATGCTGCGCGGCCCGGGATCGATCACCAGGCTGCCCCGATCCGCCTCGGCGACCGCCTTGTTGCGCAGGATCGTCTGCAGATCGACGGCATCGGGGATGTCGAGCGCGGCGATGAAGCGGTACCAATCGCCCTTGCGGTTGGCGACGTGGACGGTCCATTCGATCGAGTCGCCGCCCTTCTTGTCGCCGCATGTGATCTCGCGGACCACCTCGCCCGCGGCATTATAGCCATAGACCCGGAAACGCGCGCCCTGGCGCTTCAGCGCGCCCTTGGCGTCGCGATAGAAGCCCGGCTCGCGCTCTGCCGGCGCCATCGTCTCGGGGCCGATGAAATAATCCCTTGCACTGTTGCCGATGCGGGCGACGCCGATGCCCGGAAAGATCGCCGCGCGCACGATCCTGGTGTCGGCGGTCGCCGCCTTTTGCCCCTTGATGCCCATCGAATCTCTCCCTCGGCTGCCAAGCTTACAGGAGGAACGACGCCGCTCAAGCAAAGACTAGGCCAAATCGCGAAGTCTTTTCAGACACTCGTCTGACATCGAATCGTTACCGAAACAAACTGTCCTTGCCAGCGGCTTCGGCGTCTCTATTCTAATCGAAACTCTGACAAGAGGATCAGCCATGGACTATCCCGATTCGCGCAATTGGAAGGCTCAGGAAGCGCAGGCCAGCATCGCCGGCGGGCCCTGGACATTGTCGGTCTCGGGCGAGGTCAAGGTCCCCGCCTCCTCGCCAGCGCTCGTCGTCTACCAAAGGGACGAAGCCGGCGGCCGCATTCGCCTCGAAGTCGCGCCCGTGGACTTCGCCGACGACGACGAGGCCGAGCCGAACGGCGATCCGGGGATGACCTGGCGCAAGGTGGGCTTCACGAAATCGGGGCTGGAAGAGCCGCTCTACAACGAGGTCATGGTCCTCTATTCGGACTTCGTGCTCGCGGAATTCGGCGTCCAGATCATCCACAGCTGAGCGCTGGGCTCGCCGCTCAGGCCAGCCGTCCGTTCAGTGCTTCGGCCGCCGCCGGATTGCGCACCTTGGCGCCGCTGATGAAGAAGCAGAAGACATCGCGGGCCTGCGCCGGCGCCTGCTCGGCCGCGACATAATCAAGCCCGTCAGGGCTCGCGCCGGAGGCCCAACTCCGCACCACGTCCGCCCAGCGGTCGAGCGCTTCCTCGCTATAACCGGCAACCTCCGCCTCATCGGCGCGCTGCAGCCGCGCATAGACGAAATCGGCGGTGAGATCGGCGATTTCGGGATAGGTATCGTGATCGGCGAACACGATCGCGACGTTCGCGGCGCGCGCCAGCTCGACGAACTCGGGATCCTGGAAACTCTCATGCCGTACTTCGAGCGCGTGGCGCAGCGCGATCCCGTCGCGGTCCGGCGGCAGCAGCGCGAGAAAGCCTCGGATCTCATCGGCGTCAAAGCGCTTGGTCGGGGCGAGCTGCCACAGGATCGGCCCCAGCTTGTCGCCGAGCTCGGTGAAGCCCTGTCCACAGAATTTACCGATCGATTCCCCCGCCTCTGCCAGCGCCTTGCGGTTGGTGCAGAAGCGCGACGCCTTGACCGCGTACTTGAAGCCCTCCGGCACCAGCCTCGCCCAGCGCGCGAACAGCGCGGGCGACTGGAGCTTGTAATAAGTGGCGTTGATTTCGGTGGCGTTGAGCCGCGTACCGAGATGCTCGAGCTGCTTCGTCTTCGCCAGCCCCGGCGGATAGAAGGTCCCCCGCCACGGATCGAAATCCCAGCCGCCGATGCCGACGAAAATCTGTTCTGCCATCATAGAACCTCGGCATTCGCTGGCTGGGGCGGCACCCGTCCGCCTAAACCTATTCAACGCCTATGACATCACAAACGCCGATTCACGGCAAGCCGCACACGATGAGTGTACGCCCAAGTCGCGCCCGCGTGGGCCGGGGGGCCGGCGATGACCGGGTTCGGATATGGGAAGCGCGAAGCGCCCTTCTCTTTGCGGCTATCCTTCGAAGAGAAGGTGAAGTTGCAGAGGGCGGCGGGTGGCCTGCCACTATCGTCCTATATCAAATCCCTGCTGTTTGCGGATGAGCCTGCGGCCTATCGCCCGAGGCAGAGAGCGCCGATCAAGGATCATAAGGCGCTGGCCGAAGTGCTGGCCTGCCTCGGCGCTAGCCGCATTGCCAATAATCTCAACCAACTCGCCAAGGCTGCCAATTCTGGAAGCCTCTATGTCGAGTTTGAGACGAAGGCGCGGCTGAACGCTGCCTGCGATGATGTGCGCGTGATGCGCCAACTGCTTATGGTCGCCCTCGGCATGCCCGTCGATGGCGAGGCAGCAGGGAAGCAATCCACCTCGCAAAGCTTCGCCCGCGCGGTAGGGCCGCCAAGGCCGCAGCCGTGATATTAAAAGCCTCTCAACGCGCCGGGGCCGGAGCGCTCGCGGCGCACCTCCTTAATGAGCGGGATAACGAACACGTCCGCGTGCACGAATTGCGCGGCTTCGTGGCCGACGATCTGGGCGGCGCGCTGCGCGAGGCCCAAGCCATCGCCAAGGGCACGAAGTGCAGGCAGTTCATGTTCTCGCTGAGCCTCAACCCCCCGCAAGGCGCTGCGGTCGGCGAAGCGGATTTCGAGAAGGCGGCGGACCGGGCCGAACGGGCGCTCGGCCTAGAGGGGCTGCCGCGCGCCCTCGTCATCCATGAAAAAGAGGGGCGCATGCACGCGCATGTCGTGTGGTCGCGGATCGATGCCGGATCGATGACGGCGATCAACCTGTCTCACTTCAAACGCAAGCTGTCGGCGCTCTCGCGCGATCTGTTCCTCGAACATGGCTGGTCACTGCCCGATGGGCTGAAAATGGGCGGCGGCAAAAGTCCCCTGAATTTCACGCTGGCGGAATGGCAACAGGCCAAACGCTTGGGTCGCGATCCGCGCGAGATCAAAACCGTCTTCCGGGAAGCATGGGAGCGATCCGACACGCTCGCTTCGCTCGGCAACGCCCTCGCGGAGCGGGGCTATTTCTTGGCTGGAGGCAAACGCGGCTTTGTCGCCGTCGATACGGATGGGGTGATTTACAGCCTCGCCAAATGGGCGGGGATCAAGGTGCGCGAAGCGCGCGCCAAGCACGGCGAAGCCGCTACCCTTCCAAATGTCGCAGACGTTCAAGCCACGGTCGCAAAGCTGGTCAGCGCCAAGCTGAAAGCCTTCGCTGCCGACACCAAGGTGAAGCACGAAAAGCAGGTATCGCCGCTGCAAGGCGAAATCCGGCAGATGCAAAACGCCCACAAGGCGGAGCGCGAACTGCTTCTGAAAAGGCAATCCGAACGCTGGCAGGCGGAGACGCAGGAACGGGCCGAACGCATGCGCGCCGGGCTGCGCGGATTGTGGGACAATATCACCGGACGGGCGCGCGCCATAAGAGCGATCAACGAGGCGGAAGCCATAAAGGGAGTGCGCCGCGACCGCGCGCAGCGGGACGCGCTCGTTCTCGCGCAGCTGAAAGACCGCGCGCCCTTGCAAGCGAGAGTGCAGTCGCTGCGCGCCCGGCATGCTCAAGAACGCAAAGCGCTCGCCCAAGAGATCGTGCGCCACATGCGCGCGCGTGTCGCGAGGCTCGACGCCGAACCGCCTTCCCTCTCGCGCCGCCCGCGCCGGCGCGACCGCGCTCTCGAACGATAGGAGAAAATGATGCGTCTCAAACCGCATTTGCCGCCGACGGAATACGATTTCCCGCGCGGCGAGGGTCTGTCCTCGATCCCCGCGACGGGGGACCGCAACAAGCCGCAATCGGCGATCTGGTGGACAAAGGCTCAGGTGCAAAGCGAGAGGCGACTCGCCTTCGAGCCGGGCATGATCTTCCTCGGCCGTCTCGATCAAAAAATGATCGGGCTGCGCGACAATCGCCATGTCGTGACGATCGCCGGAAGCCGGGGCGGCAAGTCCGCCTGCCTGCTGATCCCCAACCTCTTGCTCTATCCAGGCTCCGTTCTCGTTATAGACCCGAAAGGCGAACTCGCGCGGGAAACCGCTGCCCATCGCCGCGAGGCGCTGGGGCAGGACGTCCATGTGCTCGATCCTTGGCGCGTCAGCGGCATTGATGACGGATTGCTCTCAACCTTCGATCCGATCGCCGAACTGCATGACGATCCGGCCAATCTCATCGACAATGCCGATCTCATGGCCGAGGCGCTGATCGTCGCCAACGCCAAGGATCCGCACTGGACGGACGCGGCGCGGGCGCTGCTGCGCGCGCTCATTTTGTATCTCGCGCTCGATCCGGCAGACTCCGGCGGCTCGCTCGCTGATCTGCCGCGGATCATCGCGCGCATCGCGTCAGAGCAAGGTTCTGACGCCGAAGATGGGCTGCTCCGCCAACTCGCCGCGTGGCGCGACGAGGACGAGCAACGCGATGAAGCGCTCGCCGTCATCCGCAACCAAGCCGAAGTCATTCTCGGCGCGAATGACAAGGAAATGGCCTCGATCATCTCGACGGCGCGGACGCAGCTTGTCTGTCTCGAAAGCCCGGCGCTGGCTCGCAATCTCGGCCTGTCGCTGCTCCGCCTGTCCCATCTCAAGGCGGGGCCGACGACGATCTATCTTTGCCTGCCCGCCGCGCGGCTCGCCACGCATGGCAGGTGGCTGCGCCTTATCGTCTCGCTCGCCATGGCGGCGCTGGAGCGCGCCGAAACGCGCGAGCATAGCGAGCCGGTCCTGTTCATTCTCGAGGAGTTCGCGGCGCTCGGCTACATGCGCGCGCTCGAACAGGCCGTGGCCTACATGGCGGGCTATGGCGTCAAGCTGTGGGCGGTCCTGCAAGACCTCACGCAGCTGAAGCGCCATTACAAGGAAGGCTGGGAAACCTTCCTCGGCAATGCCGGGATCATCCAAGCCTTCAGCGTTTGCGACCTCACCACCTGCGAATATCTGTCAAAGCGCCTCGGCGAGACGACGTTCCAGATTACCAACAAGATCGATGTCGGCTCGGACCAGGCGCGCAGCGGCGATCTGGGCCTGCGGCGCGAGTTCAAGACCGCGCCGCTGCTCACCCCTGACGAGATCGCGCGCGCCTTCGCGCGCAAAAGCGACGAGCGCGGCGCCACGCGCGGCGGTGCAACCCTCGTGCTGGTGGCTGGCGCTCATCCCTTCGCCGTCGACCGCGTGTTTCACAAGGAGTTGGAGTCATGAACTGGGTGGTCAAAATTCGGCCGGATGGCCTGCCGTCATGGAAGGGCATCGACAGCGTCTATGATTTGAACTGGCGCAACAGATGGGAGTGGTGGCTGGCCAGCTTCCTCCTGCTGCCGCTCGCTTTCTTCGCCACATACGGCGCTGTGCTGGCCGTGGCCTCGGTCATCATGCATGCCCTTCCGAATGGCGCGCTCGATATGTTCGACGATGACAATCTCGCGGTCTTTATTCCCTTCGTCGCGCTCGTCGTCGGGAGTTCCGCCTATGCGACGTGGCGGACACGGCGCGCCCTGAAAGAGCGCTGCCCCCGCCCAGGCAAGTTCTATGAGCGGGTGTGGCGCCTGGAAGCGACGCCGGGCAATCTGTGCTACAACGCGGAAGACTTCACGCCTTATCTCGACCCGCGCGGCGTCAGCCGCCAAGGGCATTTCTGGCTGGTAACGCTCGATCAGATCGCGCGCGTGGAAAGCGGCCCGACTGTCGAATGGCAGCGCATGCGCGAGTACGAGGGCAGGCCATCCTTCATGGACCAGTTCCAGCCGATCCCGCCAGCCGAATATCAGACCTTCCTGTTCCTCAATGACGGCTCGCGCCGCGTGATCCTCACCGCCAATGCCGACCGCGAAAGCTGCGGCACGCTGGCGATGTCGATCCGCGCTTGGTTAGTGGAACAACGGAACAGGACGGGGGTGCCTGTGGGTACTGCGGCAGGCTTCGGCCTCTAGTCGGAAGGTGCGTACACGCGGTCCGTCCTCAGGTTCCCGTTCGCCGAAATGGCAATCCTTATGCGGCTGCGGGTTTATCGGTACCGCTTGCCGTCGGTGCCGTGGTGGCCTGATGGAAAAGGTAAGCCCCATGTTGCAGGGCAAAGAAAAAGAATTTGTTCTTTTTCGTCAGAAGATACCGACTGCGATAAGACTCGGTAGCGTCATAGTCCTTCTGAGCCATGTCGAGGGTGCAGCTGTGTTCTGACTCCGAGCCAAACGGAGGGTTAGCCTTAAAGGGGCACCGGTTGTTTTTGCCATCGGCCAGCGCCAGTTTCACCAGCGCCTTGAGAGCGCGACCCTTGTTGCCGTGCCTCACGGTCGCCCGCTGAATGATGACATCCAGAGCTCCCGATACTTTGCAGTGCAGCCGGATCATCCCTAGCAACGCCCCCTCCGAAGCATGGCTCTTTATGTCAGGAACGGTAGGGATGAAAGAAAAATATATTCTGGGAAGGACGGGAGGAACGGGAGGACTGGATGAAATAGGATTTACAGTCCAACCAGTCCTAGTGTTAAGAAATTATGAATAGATATTGAAATTCCTCTTTGCTGAAGCGGGCAAGCATGATAAATCTGGACAAGCAGGAAGTGTGACAAATCCAAGATGCCTTTCTTACGCAGAAATAGCAAACTTGTTAAGACTGAATTTTCCAGAATTCTGGGGAACATGGATTGTGCCGTTGCCGAAACTCGCCATATAATTGCACAAGCGGGGGAGCAGTTAGAAGTGTCGACAAGGCGCGAAGA
Source organism: Methyloceanibacter sp. (assembly GCA_035630055.1). Taxonomy (GTDB): domain Bacteria; phylum Pseudomonadota; class Alphaproteobacteria; order Rhizobiales; family Methyloligellaceae; genus Methyloceanibacter. The sequence goes on from DASQLK010000088.1 coordinate 12,651, forward strand.
GGATGCACGGCGGACAACATCTGATAGTCGCCATAGAGGGCATCGGCAGGCTGATAGCGCTCGCGCTCGACTCCGCTAATCCCGTTTACGTTTTTATCGCCGCCGTTTTGGTGCCCGTTGGCGCATATGTGCTGGCGCAGATCGGCGCAGCGATCATCGGACTGTACGCTCAGCGCTACTGGATCGCGGCCTTTGAGGAACGGGAGCGCCAAGTCGTCGATGCTAACCGAATGCTGAGGGCGACGGTTAGGAAGCTGCTGCGGGCCAATTCCCTGCTGACGAGCCGGAACGCCATGCTCGTTCAACAAGCCCGGGATGCTAACGCTCGCGCGGAGCATGCCGAGAGCCTGCTTACTCATCTTCAGCAAACCGACGACCTGGACTTTGTCATCTAAAGGGCGCGCTTTGCGGCGCGCCCCGATTGCGGATCAAGCCGCGCGCTCCTGAGTCTCCTCGCGCGGGGCGCGAAGGACGATGCGCCCGTCGATCGGCACGGTTTCCAGCTGGAGCGACATGCCGTTGCCGTCGTGATGCAGCCAGCTGGCGCCGACTCGGTTCCAGAAGGTTTTCTCGCCCTTGGTGAGGACGTGATAGGCGATGAAGTCGGGAAGTTTTGGCGCGTCGGCCGGGGCGTTCTGAGTGCGTGCCATGATGATCTCCTTTGGTTGGGGTTGGCTCGTAACGCCTGCCCAAAAGGCCGAACGGAGAAGGCCGCAGGTCAATGGCGCGAAGCGCGGACCCTACACGGGTGAGCGCAGCGCACTGGCGCGGGCGGGGCATTGACCTGCGGACGCGTTCGACCAGGCATAAGGCGTAAAGAGCGAGCCATCCCTTCAATCGAAGTCGTTCATGACAGCGTGCATGCGCTCCGGTCGTGCCCTCCCACCGATCAGCCTCACAGCGGCATGGGCGGAAAGATCTGGATCAAGGCGGACTCACGCGCAAACATCGGCTAGGAAATCGGCGCGCCCCTTGCGGAGCGCGCCGACCGTCAGAGTCTCGTTCGCCGAATTGCCGCCAGTTATCGGCCGCTCATTCCGAGTGGCTCTCGGGCTCAAGATTGTCGTTTGACTGCCATGTGTCGAGCCTTCCGCTGAACGCGCATGCGGCGGCGTGATGTTCGCCGCAATTGTCCTCTTCCACCACCAGCGAGCGACCCTGCCGCGAAAAGGTCAGGCGGCACTGCCCTTCGACGTATTGATTGCGAGCGGTCAAAACCAACCTGCCCGCGAGCATTTGTGCTTGGCCCTGCAATTCGCCTGTGCACCCGCTCGCGTCCGCCATTTCCACGCGGACGCCATAACGCCCGCGGCCCGACGCCGCGATCGTGGCCGAACCGCCCGCGCCGTCCATCTGCCCCGTCCAGTACCCGGCAAAATCGCCAGCGACCGGACCGCTGGACGCATTGGCTTTGGACGGCTCGCAAGGAGTGCCGCCCAGGCGCTCCGCAACGGCGCGCTCTCGCCCCGACAGGCCGGGATCAAAACAGCCCGGCATGCCTCCCCCTTCGACGTAACTGAAATCCGGCATGCCGCTGCCCTGCTTGTCCTGCGCATTGGCGGCCGGCTGCGCCTCGGCCTCGCCGGCCAGCACGTTGTTGGTGAGGGCCGCGCTGCCACAGGCGGCGAGCGCGACGGTGGAGAAAAGCTGGAAGATCGAACTACGCATAACATCGCTCCGGTTCGAGGGGAGCGCAGAGAATCACACTCATCGTGTCGGATCAAGTGAAATCACACTGATCGTGTATGGTGCAATTAGCACGGTGACGCGACCGTCCCGGGGTGAAAGCCGATCCCGATCTAATCGCCCTCGGGCGGGAAGTGCGCCGACTGCGCAAAGAGCGCGGTCTGAGCCAGGAAGCGCTGGCCGATCTCGCCGGCCTGCACACGAATTACGTGGGCGGGATTGAGCGCGGCGAACGCAACGTCGGCGTCAAAGCGCTGCTAGCGTTGGCACGCGGCTTGGACGTTCGGCCCGCCGTGTTGTTCGTCGGCTATACAAGCTGAATCTCCACTTGCACCCATTCGCCGCTCCCTACGGCAGTCGGGATATGTAAGGCGATCTCGTCGACTGTGAAAACGGTCAGGGATTTGGAGGGGAATTTCCAAACGTGAAAGCGGTAAGAATCGCTGAATTTCAGAGCGATTGCCCATTCGCCACGGGTGAGAAACATCCGGGGCGCTTTGTCGGTGGTAGCTTTCACCTCGATGAGCTGGTTTATGGGACCGAACTCAGAAGGAGCAAAAGACAGGACATCGTATCCAGCCGAGTTGTCTTCGATGGCGATCCACCTAGGCTGTAGCTCCACTCCAAGCTTGGTCAGCCGTTCGCGTTCACGATCGAGGGTGAGAAGTTCAGCTTCGCGCCCTTTGGCGCTTCGAACGTCGTCTTCAAGCGCTCGGAATTGCGAAGCGAAGCGGTACCACCAATCGACGACGGACGGGTCCGGCGGGCTGTCCATCAAACCCGCGCTGCGGAAAGTTTGCACCTCGTCGGTGCTTAGGCCGTTGGCGACCAGCTGGCGGCCCGAGGGAAAGAGACGGCACCACCAAGGCTGTCTCGTTTCGATCAAGTGAGTGAGCGCTGCGCGAATTCCAAGCCTGGCGTCCGTGAAAACGATGTGCGCCGGAAGAATTTCAAATAGCTTCAGTGCCGTTGCAAAATCGGCAGCCGCATAATCCGAGTCTGAGCGGTGTAATGCTTCTGCTGCCTCCTCAGGTGAAGCCTCAGGATGTTGTAGGAGATAGCGCTTAATCCCGAGCAGGGGCGTGAATGCGCTCATGCGAAAGAGTCGGATTTCCTCTTGACCCGCACTCACTCCATTTCCTCATCGGGATAGGTGCCGCGCCCCTCAAGCGCTTCGATAAGATCCTTCACGTCCTCCGGACTGATGTCCCAGGCGATAGGGTCCTCCGAGTTTTCTTCGTCATAGGCGATTTCGTGCAGATCCGGATCGTCCAGCAAAATCTGCAACGCGCGTAGCTTTTGCCGCAGTCGATGGCTGACAGAATGGTCGATGCACCCCAGCCCCATTGGCGCGAGTGTCCGATATATATGAATGTTAGTCTCGACGCCTTTCGGCAGACCAAGGCGGTGGATGCGATCGATCGATTGCAGATAGTGCGTCGTGACGTAGCTTCGGTCCAAATAGATCGCGTCGTGGCAAATCTTGTGTAAGCTGATGCCTTCGCCGGCTGCAGCCGGGTTCGCGATCATCACCTTACAGGCCGGATCATTGTGGAATCGCCTGATGCGCCCTTCGCGCGTGATAGGGTCGGTCGGCTCTCCCGTGGGGACCGCTCCATACAGGGAGACTGGATTAAGATCGGCTAGGAGAAACTCCATCTGGTGGATGGTGTCGGTGAAAATCGTCCAAATGACCGACTTGCTGTCTTGCTTGGCGAGTGCCCGGGCGTGGTCCGCAACAGCCCGCATTTTGGTAGATGGACCTTCGCGAACGACCTCATCCAGAATGGCCGAGTCCAGCATGATGGACTCGTCGGCGATGGCTCGTAAGGCAAGAAGAGGATTGGCCGAAAGCTGCAAGAGCCGCATGACGGAGCGGCGCGCGGCGGGCGCGTCAAATCGGCCGTCGAGTGAAAGGGAACTCACCTGCCTGAGAAACTCGTTCTTGACGATGCCGTATAGAGCCATTTGGCCGGGCGCCATCGGAACGTCGAGAAAGTGTCTCCGAGGTTTTGGCAGCCCCAAGTCTTGCTTTGTAGTGCGTACATAGAGTTGGCCGAGCACCTGCCGCGGCGGATCACCGCGCGCGATTTGCAAACCAAGCCCAACGCCAGGCCAAAGGAAATCGAGTTGCGACTGAATGTCGGAGGGCGCTTGCGGCATAGGCGTGCCGGTCAAAATATCGCGCCTGATAGGAAGCGGCGCCATGTTAAGGAGCAGCGCCCCGCGCTGTGACCCGAACCCCGCCTTCATTCTATGGGCTTCGTCCAATACGAGATGGACTTGGTTCTGAGCGATAAATTGAGTCACAACCTCGGGGCGCTGGATCATCATGTCATAGCTGAGCACCAAACGAGTGCATCCAGCATCGACGGCTTTCTGCAGTCCTTCGCTCCCGCTGGTCACGATCGTAAATGGTTCAGCGTTCCCGTTCGGAGCATCCAATTCGACGCATTCCTCTACAACTTCCCGCCAAGCCGGGAATGAAGCTTTCGGTCCGATGACCAGCAATATCTGGCCGGGCTTGCGCGTAAGGATATGAAGTGCGAGCGTGACGGTTGTCTTGCCCGCGCCCGGGACTGAGAAATTTGCTCCGTTCTCCAACGACAGCAATCGCTGGAGATCGCGGGTCTGGAACTCCTCAAGCTTGCGCCTTGTGAAGCCTTCCTGCTTGAGCCGCTCCTCGATCTCTTCTGCTGAAATCGCGAGTTGGAGCGAGCCTTTAGCGGCTTGGACCTTTTTGAATTGGACGACGAAGGCCGCAAGCCGGCTCTTGGCCTCCTCGTCGCGAGCGGCAAAACGGAAGTTGAGGGCTTTCTGTTGGCTAGCAAATTGGCCGATAATTGTGAGGGCTCCAGCCCAAGTGAGTTCGAGGGATTGCGGCCCTGAATCATATTCGAGCCCAAGATCCAAAACGGCTTGCTGCATCCTCTCCCAGATGGATGTGGTCGGGTCGCCTTCCTTGACGAACCTTCCCGTCAAGCGCGAGGGGGTGAAGTGGATGCCGATCGTGACCGGACTCGCGTCCATCGTCATTTCTCGGTCGTGGTCGACTGACCGCCTCCGGCCTTGATCTCCTCAAGTTTGGTCCTGAGTTCCTGAGCCCGGTGCAGAATCTCCTCAAGCTGTTTGAGAATACTGTCGTGCGTTTTGGGGTCCGCGGTGCTGAAATCGATCTCTGTCAATCGCACATTGGCGTCCTGCGCAGCGCGCAAGGCAGCCTTGCCCTGCGCGCTGGCCTGCCCCGTATCTAGCACGGTCTGACAAACGGCGCGCAGTTCGTCGAACACCTCGTCGCGCCGAGACTCATCTTCGAACAATGAAATGACCGGCTCGAATGAATCGCCGGAAGCCTCGTCGCCCAAATCGATTTCGAGGCCGTCATCCGCGCCGCCTTCGTCGGCACCGACAGTTTCCTCAACCTCGAGCCGGTCCGCTAGCTGAGCCAGGACATGCTCGGCCTTCTCGCCCAGGACCTTGTTAAACGCGTATATCCTCGTGCCCAAACTGTCGCGGTTATCGAAAAGCATCCACGCCATCCGCAAATTTGCCTCCAGGAGCGGCCCGCTTTTTCCTTTCAAGCGGCCCACCAAATCTGAGAAAAATTGCTCGCCGCCTTTCTCCACTAGCCTGTAATCGCCTGGCGCCTTTCTCCAATCTCGCAGATAAATCTCGGCGTAATTCAGTGCGCTGATCATCTTCCTAATTTCCGGAACGGACTTACGACGGACCTCCGCGATGTCCTTTTCGGTCTTGCTCTTCTGAGCAAGCTGGCGGCGGATTTTCAGGGTTTCGTTGATCCAGCTATACGGCAGCTTTGTCTCCGGTCGCTCCTGCAGCCTCGTCTCGATATCATCGATCTGATCTTCAGTCAGAGGCGGGAGGACCATGCATTCGACATCCCCGAATGTCGGGAATTCGGACTTGCGATCGCCGTAGAGCATCCTCATCGCCGCAAGGCGTCGGTTGCCGTCGATAACGACGCCGGCGGGGGTGATCAGGAGGGGTTTGGTCTGCTTAGCGCGCTCCAGTTCCTCCAAAATCGATGCGATGGATCCTGGGTTCTCTCGGGCAAACTGGACCAGGATCGCGTGCTGAGTTTGCTGGGCTTCCTCGTTGTCCTGTCCTGCCGAAAAATAGTCGGCGTCACGCTTGTTTTCAGCGATATGCGCAAGCTGCTCAGTTTGAGTTCGTGCATTCGCCATCCGGTAGACCGGGACGTCGATAGGCAGCTTGATTACGGGCAGCAACGTCCTCTGGCTTTCGTACACGTCAAATGTGGGCTGCTCCCCGCCGACCGGGTTCTGACACAGCGCTGCGATCATGTCTTTCCGCTCGTGGGCGGGTCTCACGCAAACTTCAAACGCACTCATTTTGCCCCCTATTCAAATCCCACGACCAAGAGAGGGAACGTAATGATGCGGTCGAACAGCTGGACCTCGTTCCAAACTCTCTCGACATTCGCGACATTCGACGCGATCAGGGAACTCGCGGATTTTGTAGGAACCGCAAGCGCCGCCGCCTCGATTTTTCCCTGCCCATACAGATATTGAAATTTGAGCAAGTCATACATTGCTCGGCTAATATTTCCGGTTTGGACCTGGAAGGCGAGATCGCGATATCGGCCAGTGACGGTGAGGTCGTAGTTGGGATCGATCCTCACGGAGTGCGCCCAGCCCGCTTGCGTCAACTCATGTTCAAGATGATCGCGAATGTTGCCGGTGCATTTAGGCCCGACCGGAATGTTCGGAGCCTCAAAAAGGTCGGTCAGCCATTCCGTGAGTTCGCGCCTTTCCCATTCGGCATCGCCATTGTGAAGGGAATAGGCGCCAGCAAACTTCATTGCTCATCCTTCAGGGGTGGTTGATAAATTGGTTTGTTCATGGGCCGCGTCCTTAGAACACCTTCTTCAAGGTCCGTGACGCGCTCAAGGGCCACATCCACATATTCCTGCATAATATCGCACCCGTATGCATGTCGACCATTCTTGAGAGCCGCGATCGCAGAGGATCCCACTCCCATGTACGGATCCAAAACACTGTCCCCCTTGTCCGTGAGCGCTAACACGAGGCGTTCGACTAAGCCGACAGGAAATTGGCACGGATGTGCGGTTTTCTCAACATGGTTGGCTTTGACGTTGGGAATCTCCCACACGTCGCCCGGATTCTTGCCGAGCGGATTGCTAGACACTTGTCCGCGCTTCGGGCCTTTGAAGTGCTTTTTCTCTGGGTACTTGGAAGGAACCCGCACGGGATCCAAATTGAATGTGTAGTCGTCAGACTTGGTAAACCAGAGGATTGTTTCATGCCGTCCGGACAGTCTGCGTTGGCAGTGCAGCCCGTGTCCGAACGTCCATATGATCCTGTTACGCAGCTTCAGGCCATGGTTCTTGAATAGTGGATACAGCAAGATGTCGAGCGGGAACACCTCGCCATCATCGATGTGGTTGCCGACTTGCCAGCAGATCGAGCCCTTCGGATGGAGCAATCGGGCCGCCTCAGCGATCGTCGCGACCTGGTGCTCAATGTACAGATCGTTGCAAGTCCGGCGCTCGTAGGCCTTGCCGATGTTGTAAGGCGGGGAGGTGACAATCAGCTTCATGCTTCCCTTCCTCAGGGATCGCATGAATTCGATGTTGTCCTTGCACTCGATTTTGACGTTGAGCGCCCGTGAAAAAGGGAGGATGTTTCCATCCATCGTGCGGGCAGGGTTAAACATATCCCGCGCGACGCTAGGGGAGGATTTTGGGGTCGTCCAGCGAGATCGTGACATAGGCACCGAAACCTTCGGGCGGAGATTTGTTCCGCTTCTGTTCCACGCTAGTCTGAATCGCATAGGGGATCAACCGCATATTCCCGCATGGCCTCATTCGATAGTATGCTCACTTGTTTCGCGCTGGCGCGCCAGATGCCGCAAAAATTCAGAGTCCGGCGGATAGCCGACCTCGCGGCAAATCCCCGCGAGCGCTGATCGCGCGTTCGTCCCCCGGATATAGGCGTCCATGGTGCGACCTGATCTCGGAGCGGTTGCTTCGACCCAAAAGGAATCCCAAATCCATTTCAGCTTCGGGTCCGCGCCGCTCGCGGCGAAGGTGTACATCAGCAAGAAGCGCAGCCCGAGTGTCTTGCGCGCCGGGCGCTCCCCGCACTCGTCGGCGATCTCGCTGAGCGCGGCCAGGGCTTTCCGCACAAGCTGTTCGTGCAACAGGGTCATCGACGCCACGCTTGGAACAGATGTAGAACGACGAGCAAGCGATTCGTTCTGAATTTTGGGAATGAGCCTGTGCGCGACCTCGTCAATCCGATGCGCGATCTCTTCGACGCGACGGCGCATCACTATGCGATCAAACTCACCTGCCAGGGCTGCCGCCGGCAGCGCGTGTTCGTCGCGGCCGCCGTGTGGTGGCATTTCAAGAGGCGCGGTCTGCCCGATGGGCTGCGCGACGTACCGAAGAGATTCAGATGCCAGGGCTGCGGCCGCCGCGGCCCGGCCCTCGACCTCGTTCACGAGGACGCGACGGACACAAGCCTGCCGCTGCCGAACGAGCAGGACTGGAAACGCGAACTGCGAAGGCGCCGTTAGAAGCCTTTCGGCCTCGGACGGCAATCGACAACGTTCGGTTCAGCTATGACCGGTCAATAAGACTAATCAATTGTTGCAGCGCCGAGATGATCCAGTTCTCGTCGATGTCCTTAGTGCTCAACGTAAAGGGCTTTCCGCCCCCGGATATCCGAAAACCGCTGCCTGGGCGAGGTTCTAGCCAGAGGGCTAGCATTTGGCCCTCTACCTTCATCCACAACGTGGCAATATCCCTAGGCGTGGAACCCTGGGTCGAGAGGGCAAATCGCTTCCTACGATCGTCGGTGGGTTGCGACGCCAAGATCAGATCTTTTCGATGCTCGAACGCCTGTAGTGCAAGCCGCTCGGCCTCCAGCAACGACGCGCCGCTCGTCCGAGCCCATTCTAGCTTTTCAAACTGCTCAGGGTCGGCCAGTCGCGACAGCCGGTCACACTCCAGATCAAACGTACTGTCGGCCATTTTTCTCTCCTCAAGCGGAGCGACATGGCGACTGACCTACGAGCGCACAAGGCCTGTGGAACTGACGACGCCGTCGTGAACGTGGGCTTAGAACTCGCGTCAGGGCCGTGCTATCGCACGGACATGTGCAACCTCTACACCACCAAGGCGAGTCCGGCCGAGATCGCCGCTCATTTCAGAGCGCAGCTTCTGCTGTCTTTCAACGCCGGCGAAGGCGAGGTCTACCCGGGCGGCCAAGGCATGGTCGTGCGCGAAGAGGCAGGCGAACGCATCGTTCAATCCATGGCGTGGGGCTTCCCGCTTGCTCAGAAGAGCAAAAAGACCGGCCTGCCGATCAAGCCCAAGCCGGTGAACAACATCCGCGATCTGTCCAGCTTCATGTGGCGCTTCGTTGCGCCGCGGCGGGAGAACCGCTGCCTCATCCCCCTGACCGGCTTTTGCGAAGCCGAAGGCGAGAAAGGCGCGATGACCCGCACTTGGTTCGGGGTCCATGAGCGAACCATTTTCGCCTGGGCGGGAATGTGGAAGGTCAGCGACGAATGGGGGCCGGCCTATTCAGGGCTCATGACGGAGTGCAACGAAATCGTCCGGCCCGTCCACGATCGCATGCCCGTCCTGCTCCATGAAGAGGATTACGACCGCTGGCTGCATGGCAGCCTCGAGGACGTGATCGAATTTCAGGAGCGCTGCTTCCCAGACGAACTCACCGCGATCGAGCGAACGGCGGATCCGTGGTTTCGCCGCAAATCGACCGAGTTATCCAGCTTCTAAGACGGCGCTTTCCCAGCCCGGAGCGATTTCCGGTCAAAAGTAAGAATAGATTTGAAAACCTTTCTTTCAGTGGTCAGTATATGGACTCAGGGCCGGAGTCCTCGTGAGTCGCACAATTTTTGAGGCGAGTCGGACCTAAGGAGGGGGAAAATGAGCGCTCAGGAACTGCTGCTCGGCGGCTTTGCGGCCACTGTCGCTCTCTCCCTCATAATTGGTGCATGGGGAAGACGCCGCAGCAGCCGATCGCTTATCAGCTTCTTTTGGGGCGATAACAATCTGAGCGTGGCCCAAGGCACCCATCTCAATCTTTCGACCAGCTTTGCGATCAACGGCGTTCTGTACTCGGCATGGCTTGGCTATGTGGCCGGATTGGCGTCATTACTGCCGCAGCTTTTTTGGTGTGCCGGATTTTTGTTCCTCTCGCGCTATTCAAAGCGGCTAGGGCACTTGTCACGCACAGGCACCCTGCACGGCAACATCGGCTATGTCTTCGGCAAATCAGCCGCAGCGTGGGCGGCGCTTGCCTCCATCATCGGATTCACGCTCCTCTTCGGATGGGAACTTTACATCGGGGCATCGATGTTTCGGGCCGTGATGCCCGAACAGTCACAGTCTGCCCAGTTAGAGACTATCCTCTATTTCTCGCTTGCGGCGATCGCGGCCATTTACTGCATGTTGGGCGGCCTGCGTGGCAATCTCCAGGCAAACCAGTTCCAGAACTATCTCAGCGGTGGGGCTCTCGTGCTGGCGATCGTTTACCTCGGTTGGTTCGCCACCGGGACGCAGCATTTCTCGTGGAGCGACATGATTGACGTCTCGACCGTACCCGCTCTCGCGGTCGAACTGACGATTGCGGGGATGATAACGAACGCCGTCCTATTCCTAGTTTACCAGTTCTTGGACATGTCGGTGTGGCAGAACATCGCGTCCGTTGCTGATGAACGGAAAAAGCCACGCAAGACCCTTTGGTTCTCGGCGTTCTGGATTCTCATTTTCCCGGGACTCACCGGCTCGATGCTCGGAATGGTGATGCGGTCGTTTGAGACGGGCGTAGACCCGAACTCCATCGTTCCGCTTCTTCTAGAGCAGGTGATGGCGCAGCCGGTCATTTTCGTCGTGCTTGTGATGGGCTTCTTCGCGATGATGCTGTCGACGGTGGACGGTCTCTTGCTCGCCGCCTGTCAAGCTGTGACGTGGGACTTGACGGATCGCAAATCGGTCCTGCAAATCTTGACGGCTCGCGGGACCCCCGATCTTGACGAGGTGGACATCGCCGAACCGCAAGCGCTGGCGGCCAAACTCGCAGCGCAGGGTGACTCCGTGTCCAAATACCTTTGGGATCGTTTTCCGCCCGATACCCAGGCAGCATTGAAGCAAACTGGGATCCTCTCGGATGGCGGGATGGCCAGGCTTCTCGCGGAAGCGCTTAACGCCGCTGTCAAAACGGAGGCGCTTTTTGAACCTGCTCGTTTCGAAGGCAAGACGCTCAGTTCCGAAGCCAAATCGCTCATCGATGCACCGACGAGCGAAGCCGATCGCCGGCTGTTGAACCGGTGGTTGCTTGAAGAAGCTTACCCGAATGAGATTGCCTACAATCAGTTCTCGAACACGCTGCGGCGCGAGCAAAGCTTCCGCGACCCGGACTGGTTTCTCCGGGAAGAGAAGCTTAAGTCGATCGAAGCCCGGACCCTCGATCGGGCGAAGTATGCAATATTCCTCATCGCCCTGATCGGAGGCGGTATCACACTGTACCTCGTGCGGCGCTTCGACGTCGATGCGTTCAATCTGCTTTATATTACCTATGTGGCGCAGATGTCATTGTTCCCCACCATCTGGGTCATCATCAACGGCGAACGCAGGCTCCAGCCGCGCGGCGCAGCGAGCATCGGACTCGGCCTGCTCGCCGGATATGCTGCTGTGATTTACGGGCTGAACTCCGACTCATCCATCGCGCTATGGGCACCCACGATCGCCGTTGCGGTGGCTTGTGCCGTCTATTGGCCCTTCCGGCGAATATCCACAGAACCGGTCTCGGGGCCTGGCCAATGATTCCGCTCGGGCTAGCGTTCGCATCGATCTTCCTCGGCGTAACGGCCCCGATTTGGTTTGGGCTGGCGCGGCCGGTTCGGCGTCTACGCAAAGGCGCGGAGTGGCTCGATCCTAAACCTGTGAGTCCTCCCGCGGCGGAACCGATCACCGTGCAGACGCTGCGCGAATATCAGCGATGCGGAGACAAGGTCGTCGTCGCGCACCATCTCGCCGATTGGTCACGCGATCTTCAACGCAAGATATTTCAGACACTCGCCGTGAACGGCGCGATAACGTTCGTCGTGGTGGTCGTCTACGTCGTCAAGCAGGACGCGCGCCTCCAAGCCCCAACGGCGACATGGACCGACTTAGGCGCCGCGCTGGCTGCCAGCTGGCCAATCTCGATCACGATGGCGATAGCGCTTGTTGAGATCGGCTTGTTTTTCAAATTGGTTTCTGACCAAGCAGCCAAATACCGCAGGGCCATTGAGGATGCCCGCCCGCCAAAAAAATCGATGCTCGCGTGGCTTCCAAATCCTTTTAGGCGAGTCGAACCATTGCAAGCTGCAGCTGCGCCGTCAGCAAGCGGAACTCCCCCCGCATAGCGAGCAAAAAACTCGGTTAGGGCTATTGTTTAGCGATCACGGGCGCGCGTCCCCATTCTTGATCTATGGCGATGCGCGGTCGTGTTGGCCGGCGATCAGAGCCAGGCGGAGTCTCAACTTCCGCCTCACGATGGGCCAGGCCTCTTCTGATGCATGGGGTTCGCAGGGGAGCAGGGACGCTCCCTTGTGCGCGCTCGACCGGCGCACGGTCGTCATGGTTCGGTGCAGGTGGAGAGCGAAGTCTCCAAGCCCTGCGAGTGATCCAACGGCTCCACGTTGGCATGACACGGGATTGACCGGGCGCCTTTCGCGCATCGGTTCATGAACCGTGTCATCTAGCCGGGGTATCCAACAGGGGGGCTGCGCCTGAGCCCCCCTTTGGCAAGATGTGCGGTACTACCGCACACATCTTGCAATCGCCGCTAACGAGACTCGCTAGATTAGCCGGAAAAGCGTGGTAGCCTGTTCCGATCCACGCGCAAATCTTCAAACTCAAGTACGAAAAACATACGACTCGTTCGGGTGAGATTGCCAAACTGCCTGAGCACTTGGCGACCATTCAGATAAAGCCGCACGACCATCGGACACCGCATCGGAACGAACTGATGTCCTTGGCGACGGAGTTCCTCATCGGCCGCGCGAATTTCATTGCGCAGTTCCGCCGGAGTCCCGAGGGGGGCTCTCCCCGTCACTCTAATTCGTATCTTGGCCGATCTCCACGCGCGAAAAGTCTCAAAGCGGCCCAGGTCGGCAAGGAAGTCATGAAAAATGTACGCATCACTTAGTCGAGTGCTCACTCGGCTTACGAGGCTAACCTCGGTCGTATAGCCGGTGCTCAAGGCAACCTGAACGGCTTCGACTGTGGGATAACCCGGATAAGGGTGGTCGATGAGCGGACAGCTATAATCAACCGAGACGGCGATCCGCTCTGGAGAAATCCGGTTACTTTCGCTGAAAACACGCTGGAGGACGTTGAGCGTGTTGGCTTGTGCCTCTCGCTGGATGTTGTCGCTGACGCGCAGCGTCTGGCCGGCGATGCCGTACAGCAGTTCCTGGCGCGAGAGCGAGTTTTGCATCCCGGCCTGCAGCTGCGTGAGCGACTCGGTCGCACCCTCTAGTTTTTCCATTTGCTGGCGAAACTGATGCGTGCGCTCGCGCGCCTCTGCCTGCTCCTTTTGATGGCTGATGATCTTGTCGCCGAGACCCAGCGCGAAGGTCAGCAACCCCAGGCCGCACATAGCGATGGCCAGCTTACGTCCCTTTGGGGTCAGCTTGCCACTTCTGACGAGGTTGGTGTGGAGGCCCCTTATGCCGATATAGATGGTGACGCCAATCGTGAGCGCCGTCAGCGCCAGGATCACCAACGAAGGCCAAGAGACGTCGATCATGATCGAAATTCGGCTTAGCACAAAAACCTAGTTGTCCGGCGATTGTTCGCAGCCTTCGAACCTGCGATCAGCGGATGTTTCTGCCGACTTCGCCCGTCCTTGAAGTCATCGGTCTTACCTTCAGGCACCATTTCGTCCCGCCCGTGCGCCACCCAAACGGGCAAGTGGACCCCGCGACTCGGGAAATTCTGCGCTGAGAGAAGGTGCTATTTTGGTCCAGCAGCCCTGCGCCGCGCTTGGTGCAATTCTCTAATCCGGAGCCTTTGCTTTAGGAAAATCTCTTGCAGTGACCCAGGCGGAGCGGCTTGAAGGGCGCGATCCAATCGCTTTTGGCGGGGCGGTGGCAAGTGCCTAGACGCATCCAGCCCCTTAGAATGACAATAGGAGCGAACAGCTTGGCAAAGTCTTGCGTCCCCAAGCCTCTTGATGTCCTCCTGATATATCACTCCTGCGCGAATAAACGGCCCCCAAATTCTTTTCATGAATTGTATCGGTGTTTCTTCGGGTAGGCGATCCGAGCGATTAGACCACTTTGCAGGCGCGGCCATAGGTAGTTCTGCGACGACGCTCGCCTGAACGGCTTGTTGAAAGGCGATCGTCGCGGAACCGAGGGAATCCAGGATTTCCCGCGAGTCGCGCATGAAGGGGTGATTTGCTGCTTCCGGCCCATGGAGTTCATCCATGGCGAAATGGGCGATCCTCTTACAATTCGCCGCACTCAGTCCCAATTCGCGAAGGCGCTTTTCAATCGCAGAAGCCGTTAATGAAGTCACAAGTTGCAAGAACTATTTCATAAATCCTAGTAGAATGTCAAAGTATTATTAATATATAACTCGGAATATCGGGCACAGATCATTAATTACGATCACCTTATAGAGTGCTGATGTAGATTTATTAAAGTACTATCCGTCCGTTGGGATGCGTTGAAAAGCATTTTTTTCCAGTCAATAAAGATTAATTTTTGCATTGTTTTGGGGTTCGCGTTTCAGTTAGTTTGCGGCGATCCGATAAGTGTGTGGTAATTTCATCGTCATGCTCATATATGAGGCTGGTGGGGCTCGAGATGAGCCAGAGCAGACGGAGTAGCGTGATGTCAGATCACCAAGTCCGATAGCCGGGGACCGACGAGAGCGCGTCACTAGAGGGCTGGCTTAAGCCAGTTGGTAAGAGGCTCGATTCCCCGCACCGCCGCGAGGCATCATTCGAACAAGCATCAATATGCGCCAGGAACGCCGGGAAGGCGAACGATGAACTGTGCCAAAAGCCTAGAGGCCGAACGGCTCGCGAAGGCGCGTCGTGATGGAGCAAGCCTTGGAAGACGCTTCAGCTGGCGGCCATGCCTCCGCGCCATAATGCGAGCCAGCAATTGCGAACTTGCGGAGGCGGAAGCGTACGCAGGTGCCCATCATTTGGCGGTCAAGGGTCGCCGCGGCCAACCAGCAACGAGATGGGAGTCCGTAGTGTGCTCGCCTTTCCGCTCATGAACCGCGCATTCGATCTCGGTCGTCAACGGGCTGAGGCTGGCAGACGGCTGCCGACTGCCGACGAGTTGCGCCGCGTCTGGGGCCTCGGCCGTGAAGACCGGGCGCTCTTTGTGAAGGGCTATTTAGGAGTAACCTCCAATGTCCAATGAAAGCTACAGTTCGGGCCGCCGCTGGGCGATGCATCACGACATTCTTCCCTGCGAGCCTTGGCTGGAAGAGCAGGGCTTCAGACCGCTCGACAAGCGCCATTTCGAGTGCGGCTTTCGCGACGAGAAGGCGGCAAGCGCGCTGTCCGGCCAGGTCATCCCGCGCTTCCGGGAGTGCCATTGCCAAAGCGGGTGCGAGACGGATTTCCCGGGCCTGCAAGGGCTTGGCTGAAAGCCGGCCCGGATATCATACCGAAGAACATACCGTGGTAGTCTGAGCATCGCACCACTCAAAGTTGTGGATAATTCTTATGAAATACTATAGATTGTAATTAGGCGTGAAAGGCGTCGGGTGACACATGACATCTAACAGTAAGAAAGGTGATCTCACCTCTAAATCTTCGTTTAAGGCGGCTTCTCTTAATCTAGACCCGTCTCTAATCGCCATTGCCTGTCATCTTGCGGCGATTGCGGCGGAGGATGACTACGACTCTTTCAAATCTGGTCAGCTTGATTATGCTGCTCCCAAAGTGAAAGGGGCCTAGCCATGAGGGCCATACTGTATGCCAGATACTCAGACAAAGAGAGACAAAACGAGAACAGCATTGAGCAGCAGCTGAGGCTTCTTCACGATCGTGCGGCACGCGAAGGATGGGAAGTCGTCGCCAGCTACGACGACAAAGGCATGACCGGGGCAAACCGCTTCCGGCCCGGAATCCAGCAGCTGATCGGCGCTATTCAGGGGCGCGAATTTGACATTCTCCTCACGGAATCGATCGACCGCTTGAGCCGCGACCAGGAGGATATCGCGTTCATTCACAAGCGCTGCCGGCACAACGGCATTCAGATTGTCACGTTGTTGGAGGGCGAGATCACCGAGTTACACGTGGGCCTCAAGGGCACCATGTCGGCGCTCTATCTGAAAGACCTAGCCCGCCGCACGCATCGCGGGCTTGAGCAGCGGGCCCTCGAAGGGGAAAGCACAGGGGGCAAAAGCTACGGGTATGACATCGAACCAAAGTTCGATTTGAAAAAGGGCCGCCGGGTCGGCGGGGAAATTACAATCAACCCCGAGGGGGCCGCGATTGTTCAGCGCATTTTCTTGGAATATCTGGGAGGTAAGTCGCCCCGAATGCTCGCTCACGAATTTAACGCTAGCGGCATTCCGGCGCAATCGGGCCGGGCCTGGACTGCCAGCACGATCTACGGCAACCGAAGGCGGGGCACCGGGATCCTAAATAACGAACTGTATATCGGCCGGAAAATCTGGGGGAAGCAAAGCTTCTTCAAGGACCCCGATACTGGCAGAGAGACAGGACGCCTGAACGATGAGTCCCAGTGGATCCGCACTGAGGTTCCGCACCTGCGTATCATTTCCGATGAACTATGGTTCGCCGTCAAAGCTTATCAGGGCGAGTTGGATCGCAAGCCGACGGTCCGGGAAAAGAGGCGTCCAAAAAGGCTTTTTTCGTTCCTGCTTCGTTGCGGCAAATGTGATGGTGGCTTCTCAAAAATCGGGAAAGACCACTACGGCTGCTCAACGGCGCGGAACAAAGGGACGTGCGACAATCGCCTCACCATCAGCGAGCGAACGTTGGAGCAAGCCGTTCTCGGATCGCTTCAATCTCAGTTGATGCAACCGGAAGTGTGCGAGGTCTTTTGCGCTGCGTATACCGAGCGAGTGAACCAAAAATGTCGCGAGGACCACGCGGCCCGGGATTCCAATTCGGCGGAACTGGCGCGAACCGAACACGCGATCGAAAAGTTGGTTCAAGCCCTCAAAAGTGGCGTCGATCCGACCTTGCTCAAGGATGAGATCAACAGCCTCCAGCAGCGCAAGATCACTCTTGAAGCCGCGCTGAACGATGCTCCACCTGCACCTGTTTTCGTGCATCCGAACATGGCCTCGCGGTTTCATGATGGCATTCAAAACCTCATCGCGCGCTTCAACGATCCGAAACACCGCCAAGGTTCTGCTGAGATGCTGCGGAGTCTGATTGAGAAAATTGTGCTCACCCCCAATGCGGAGAATCGCGCGCTAATCGTCAATCTGGAAGGTCGGCTGCGCGGGATTCTTGAATTGGCCGCTGGCCATACCGCGCAAGCCATGGGTGCAGCGGCCAGCACCCTTAGTGGAGTTGAGGCGAGGGAAATCGAGCAGGTCCAAGTGGTCGCGAGCGCAGAAATGGATAGAAATCAGCTTAGGGGCAGTCTCCCAGGGACTGATGGCTGGGGCACCTCTCTTTCATCAAAACCTGCGAGCGATGAAAATTCGCAGGTAGTGATGGCTGGGGCGGCAGGATTCGAACCTGCGAATGGCGGCACCAAAAGCCGCTGCCTTACCACTTGGCGACGCCCCAGCATGAGCGCGTGACGCGGGCTATATAGCCGCGAGGTGCGGGAGCGGAACCCCTGGAGCCCGATTAGGCGTCGGTGATCCGGCGGTTGACCAGATCGAGATAGTCGGTGCGCAATTGCAGCGTCAGATCGCCGACTTCGAAGGTCCACGGCCCGACCGACTGGACCGGGGTCACCTCCGCCGCGGTGCCGGTCAGGAACATCTGTTCGAAGCCTTCCAGCTCCTCCGGCCAGATCGCCCGCTCGTGCACCTCAAGGCCCCGGCGCCGCGCAAGATCGATCACCGTGCGCCGGGTGATGCCATCGAGAAAGCAATCGGGCGTCGGCGTGTGCAGCGCGCCATCCTTGACGAAGAAGACGTTGGCGCCCGTCCCTTCCGCGACGCGACCGCGCCAATCGAACATCAGGGCGTCCTCGAAGCCCTTGGCCTGCGCGCTGTGCCGCGCCAAGGTGCAGATCATGTAGAGCCCCGCGGCCTTGCTCTCGGTCGGCGCCGTATAAGGTGCGGGCCGGCGCCAGGTCGAAATGTCGAGCCTCAGCCCCTTGCGGACCGCTTCTTCCGCGAAATAATTGCCCCAATCCCAGCAGGCGATGGCGAGGTGGATCTTCGTCTTCTGGCCGGAAACCCCCATCTGCTCGGAGCCGCGCCAGGCGAGCGGGCGCATATAGGCGTCGGCAAGGCCGCTGTCGGCGAGCGTCTCGCGGCAGGCGGCGTCGATCTCGGCCACCGAATAGGGAATTTCGAAGTCGAGCAGCCGCGCGCTGTTGCGCAGCCGCGCGCTATGCTCGCTCAGCTTGAAAATCTCGCCGCCATAAGCGCGCTGCCCCTCGAACACCGAGGAGGCGTAATGGAGCGCGTGGGTGAGGACATGGGCATTGGCCTCGCGCCAGGGCACGAGCTTGCCGTCGAACCAGATCGTGCCGTCGCGATCGTCATAGGGGCGGGGATCCATCGCGGCGGGATAGGCCCGACCGCGCGGTCGGTCAATCTGAGGTGCGGGCGGCGGCCGCGAGTTCGAGCCCGCGCACGCGCGACGCATCGAGCGTGCGCTGGACGAGCGCGCGTAGGGCGCCGTCGGCGTCCAGCACCTGCAACCCCGCCTCTGTCGTGCCGCCGGGGCTCGCCACCTTGCGGGCCAGCGTTGCCGGATCGTCCTCGAACGCGGCCGCGAGCGCACCGGCCCCTTCGACCATAAAGAGCGCGAGCCTAAGCGCCTGCTCGGGCGGGAGGCCGAGCTGCCCGGCCGCCGCCGCGAGGGCCTCGGTGAAGCGAAACAGGAAGGCGGGCCCTGCCCCGGTCAGATGCCCGGCGAGCTGGAAATGCGTTTCCTGCTCGATCCATTCGGCATGGCCGAGCGGCGCCATCAGCGCGGTGACGAGAGCCCTCGCGCTCGGGTCGTCGCGCTCGCTCGCGAGCAGCACCACCCCTTTGCCGATCCGCACCGGCAAATTGGGCATCGCCCGCACGATCGTGCGCGGCGCCGGAAAGCGCGCACGCAGCGAGGCCAGCTCAACCCCGGCGAGGATCGAAACCAGGATCGTCCCGGGGTCGAGGATCGGCGCCAGCCCCGGCGCCACCGCGTCGAGTTGATGCGGCTTCATGCCCAGCATCACGATCGCCGGCACCTCGTCCTCGGGCCAGCTCGTCGTGACCCGAACCCCCTCGCCCCCCGCGCGCCCGCTCGGCCGGATCACGCTGACCCGGGCGGGATCGATCCCCTCCTCCAGCCAACGGCCAAGCATCGCCCCGGCCATATTGCCGCAGCCGACGAGCCAGAGCGGGCCGGGGAAGATCGGGTCGGTCACAGCGCTTTCCGATCAGGATACGGCATCATACCACCACCGTTCGCCCTGAGCCTGTCGAAGGGCTTTCCTTCTTTCCGCCTTACAAGAAGGAACGGGCTTCGACAGGCTCAGCCCGAACGGAATTTTGGGCATTCGGTTTGCACAAGCGTGGCGCTCACGCCTCCCCTTGCGTCTCGATCAGCGCTGCGGCGATCGCTTCCTGGGGGGTCTTGTCGGCCCAGAGCACGAACTGGAAGACCGGGTAGAAGCGCTCGCACTCCTCGATCGCGGCCTCGACCAAAGTCTCGGCCTGCTGCAGGCTCAGCAGGCAATCGTCGCCCTCGAGCAAGGCGGCATGGCGGAACAGGACCAGCCCCGAGGCCGACCACAATTCGAAATGGCCAAGCCACAGCTGCTCGTTGATCAGGCCGATCGTCTCGTACATCGCGGCGCGCTTCTCTGGTGAGACGCGCACGTCGGGCAGGGCCAGGAACTGCAGCACCTGATCCTCGGCGCGCCAGATCGCGCGCAGCTCATATTGCGTCCAGCTGCCCTGGAAGGACGAGACGATCTCGTCCTCGCCATTGCGCTCGCAGGCCCAGCCGAGCGCTCCGAAATATTGTTCGAGCATGTCGATCGGGGCACTGCCCTCGCGCTCGAGCTCGTACTCGTCCACATCCATCGAGGCGTTCCCCGGTCCTCTTCTGTTCACGGGGAATCTGCCCGTCTCACGCTCAAAGCGCAAGGCGAGCCGCTCGGTTCCCCGCACAAAGCTGTGGATAGTCAGCCGGCGGCGTCGGCGCCGGGCTTGCGCTTCGCCGGCTTGGCGGGCTTGCCCTCCAGCGCGGCGAGGCGCGCGGCCAGCGCCGCGTTCTCCTCGCGCGCGGCAATCGCCATCGCTTTGACCGCCTCGAATTCCTCTCTGGAAACCAGGTCGAGCCCGCCGATCCAGTCGCGCGCGCGCTCCTGCATCGCCGCCTGCGCCTCACGGGTCATCCCGGCGATGGTGCCGGCGGCACCGTTCATGACCTTGACGAAATCGTCGAACAATTTGTTTTGGGACTGCATCGGCCGCTTCCTTCAGATCGCATTGAGCTGGATATCGAGAGTCCGGGGCCCGGCTTCAAGCGTCGCGGCGTCGGGATTGCGCGAGACGATCTCGTAATTCAGCACCGAGGCGAACATCAGCCAGCCCAAATAGGGGTAGAGAAGCAGGCCCGCGAGCAGCCGGATCCGCCAGGCGAGGAGGATCAGCACGGCGGTGGCGACCAGCATCGCGGCGATGATCGACAAGGCCAGATCGGGCCGCTGCAAGCTGAAGAAGACCGGCGACCAGGCGAGATTCAGCGCCAGCTGCAAACCGAAGAGGAGCAGCGCCCGGGTGCGGTTGGCGGCGCCCTTGGCGTGGAGCAGCATCGCCAGCGACAGGCCGAGCATGGCGTAGAGGATCGGCCAGACCACGCCGAACACCCAGCCCGGCGGATTGAGCGGCGATTTTTCCAGCGCCTGATACCATGCATTGTCGGCGCCCGAGCCCGACAGCGCCCCGGACAAGGACCCCAGCAGCACCACGGCGGGGACGGTGATCAGGGCGTAGCGCAGGAAGCTCATCCTGAGCTGCGACTTGGATGCGATCCCGGTCATGCCCCTCCTTCGCCGATCATTCGGCCGGCTGAGGCTGCGGCTGGGGCCCGGACAGCTGACCCTCCAGCCGGCGGCTCACCGCCAGCGGCGAGCCGGTGAAGCGCGCCAGCCGCGAATAAAGCAAGGGGATCATGAACAAGGTGATGATCGTGGCGATCGAAACGCCGAAGACGATGACCACGCCGATCGCGGTCCGCGCCGCCGCGCCCGCGCCGCTGGCGAGCATCAGCGGCACCGCGCCGGCCGCGGTCGCGATGGAGGTCATCAGGATCGGCCGCAACCGCCGCCGCGAGGCCTCGCGGATCGCCGCGCCGATATCGCGCCCGGAATCGCGCAGCTGATTGGCGAATTCGACGATCAGGATGCCGTTCTTGGCGGCGAGCCCGACGAGCATGACCAGCCCGACCTGCGAATAGAGGTTGATGGTCTGGCCCATCAGGAACAGGCCGATCACCCCGCCGGCGATCGCGAGCGGCACCGTGGTGATGATCACGCCGGGGTGGACGAAGCTTTCGAACTGGGCGGCGAGGAGCAGATAGACGACCAGGATGGTGAGCAGGAAGACGAGATAGATCGAGCCTCCCGCCTCGCGAAACGCCTGGCTCTCGCCGCGATAGCCGACCGAGACCACTTCCGGCGCGGCCGCGGCCTGCTCTTCGAGGAAGGTCAGCGCCTCACCGAGCGAATAGCCCGGCGCGAGGCCGCCCTGCAGGGTGATCGCGCGCAGCTTGTTGTAGCGCCCCAGATCGCGCGCGCCGGCGGTGTCGCTCGCCTGGACGAGGCTGGAGAGCGGCACCAACGTGTCGGTGCGGCTGCGCACATAGATGCTCGCCAGATCGGTCTCGGTCGCCCGCGCCGCTTCCTCGGCCTGGACGACGACGCGATACTCCTCGCCGCGGTCGACATAGGTCGAGACCCGGCGCGAGCCCAAGAGGCTCTGCAGCGCCTGGCTGACCGCTTCGACCGAGACGCCGAGATCGCCGGCCCGGGCGGTATCGACCGCGACCCGCATCTGCGGCTTGGTTTCCTTATAGTCGCTGTCGAGATTGACGATCCCCGGATTGTCGGCGGCGGCGGCGATGATCCGGTCGCGGGCGCGGGCGAGATCGGCATAGGTCGCGCCGGCGAGGACGAAATTGACCGGCTGGCCGCGGCCGCGCGACAGCGAGTTGCGCACCGAGGCATTGCCCCGCACCGAGGGGATCTGGGCGATCGTCCGGTTGACCTGGGCGACCACGTCCTGGGTCGTCTCCTCGCGCTCTTCCCAGGGTTTCAGGAAGATCGAGACCGAGCCGCTGTTGAAATCGTCGCTCTGCCCGAAGCCGCCGGGCGTGCGGGTGATCATCGAGCGGACCGCGCCCTCGCCGACCAGAGGCAGCAGCCGCGCCTGCACATCGGTCATATAGCGGTCCATCTCGGCAAAGCCGGTGCCTTCGGGCGCGTTGACGTTGACGTTGACGATGCCCGCATCCTCGACCGGCACCAGCTCGGACTGCAGGGTGAAGAACAAGGCGCTCGAGCCGGCGAGGAAGATAAGGATCGCGATCACCGGGATCAGCGGCCTGGTCAGCGTCCGGTCGAGCCAGCGCGCATAGCCGTTCTCAACGCGCTGGAAGCCGCGATCGAGGCGTAAGGAGAAGCCCTTGCGCTCCTCGTGCTTCAACAGCTTAGAACAGAGCATCGGCGCCAGGCTCAAGGCGAAGAAGCCCGAAAAGGCGACCGCGCCGATCATCGCCGCCGCAAGCTCGCGGAACAAGAGGCCGGTCTGCCCGGAAATGAACATGATCGGCACGAACACCGCGCACACCACCATCGTCGTCGACAGCACCGCGAAGCCGACCTGGCGGGCGCCGTTATAGGAGGCGGCGAGCGGCGCCTCGCCCTGCTCGATCCGGTGATAGACGTTTTCGAGCACGACGATGGCGTCGTCGACGACGATCCCGATCGACAGGACCAAAGCGAGCAGGGTCAGCAGATTGATCGAAAAGCCGAACAGCCAGAGCACGCCGAAGCTCGCCAGCAGGCAGAGCGGCACGGTGATCGCCGGGATGAGGGTCGCGCGCCAGCTGCCGAGGAACAGGAAGATGACCAGGACGACCAGCACCGCCGCTTCCGCCAGCGTCACCCAGACCTTCTCGATCGCCCGGTCGATGAACAGGCTCTCGTCCGAGCCGACCACGATCGTCATCCCCTCCGGCAGGCTGGTCTGGACCTGCTCGACCATCGCCTTGGCCGCATCGGCGACGGCGAGCGTATTCGCGCCCGACTGGCGCACGATACCCAGGCCCACCGCCGGATTCCCGTTGAGGCGGAAGGCGGTGTAGGGATTCTCCGCACCCTGCTCGATCCGGGCGATATCGCCGAGCCGCACCAGATAGCCGTCCGTCCCGCGCCCGACGACGAGCTGGCGGAATTGTTCGGGGGTGGCGAAGGGCCGATCGACGCGCAAGGTCACGTTCTGCTGCGCCGATTCCAGCCGTCCCGCGGGGAGCTCGACATTTTGCGTGCGCAGCGAATTTTCGACGTCGCCGGGGGTCAGGCCGAAGGCGGCGAGCCGCTCGGGCTTCAGCCAGATTCGCATCGCCGGCCGCGCCTCGCCGCCGATGAACACCCGCGCCACCCCGTCGATGGAGGAGAAGCGGTCGAGCAGATTGCGGTCCACCCAGTCGGACAGCTGCAGCGGCGACCAGCCCGGCTTGGAGATGACCATGAACATGATCGGCGCCGCATCGGCATCGACCTTGCGGACCACCGGCGCCTCGACCTCTGCCGGCAGATTGTTCGCCGCCGCGCCGACCCGGTCTCGCACGTCGTTGGCGGCGCTTTCGACGTCGCGGCCCGGGGCGAACTCGATGCTGATGCTCGACTGGCCGTCCTGCGAGCGCGAGGTGATCGTATCGAGGCCTTCGAGGCCCGAGAGCTGTTCCTCGAGAACCTGGGTGATCCGGGTCTCGACCACGCTCGCCGCGGCGCCGATATATTGGGTCTGCACCGACACGACCGGGGGATCGACATCGGGATACTCGCGGACCGAAAGAGCGAAGAAGCCGACCAGGCCGATCACCGCGATCAGCATCGCCATGACGGCCGCGAAAACCGGACGCTTGACCGAGAGATCGGAGATTTTCACCGGCGCGAGCCCTAGCCGCCTTGCCGTGCCGCCGGCGCCTGCTGGGCGCGCTGCTGCGCCGGCCGGCCGGCGATCCGCACCTGCATCCCGTCGGCGACCTTGACGACACCTTCGGTAACGATCCGCTCGCCCTGGCGCAGGCCTTGCACGATCTCGATCCGGCCGTTCATCCTGACCCCGGTGCGCACCGCCCGCCGCCGCGCCCGGCTCTGCCCGTCGAGGACGTAGACGAAGCGCTGATCGCCCTCGCCCACCACCGCAAGCTCGGGCACCGAAAGCCCGACGCGCGGCGCGTTCTCGATGCCGACGTTGAGCATCATCCCGGGTCGCAGCCGCCGTCCGGGATTGGGCAGCCGCGCCCGGATCGTGACCGCGCGGGTATTGGGATCGACGACGGTATCGACGGTGTGGATGGTGCCGTTGAACGGCTGTTCGGGATAAGCGGCCGAACGCGCCTGGATGGTGAGGCCGGGGCGGATCGAGGCCAGCATCGTTTCCGGCACGGTGAAATCGAGCTTGATCGTGTCGATGTCGCTGATCGTGACGATCTCGGTGCCCTGGCTGGCGATCGCGCCGACCGAAATGTTGCGCAGGGAGACCCAGCCGGAGAAAGGCGCGCGGATCACCCGGTCGCCGATCTGCGCCTGAGAACTCTGCGCCTGGGCGCGCGCGGCGGCGGCGGCGGCGACCCGGCTGTCATAATCGGCGCGGGTCGCGAAGCCGCGATTCTTGAGCGCCTCGACCCGCTGCAATTGCTGCTGTGCCTCGCGGGCGCGGGCCTGGACTTCGCGCAGTTCGGCGGTCTGCTGCGCCTGTTGGAGGACGGCGACGATCTGGCCGCGGCGAACGAAGCTGCCGTCGTCGAAGTTGAGCCTCACGATCCGTTCGGTGACCGGCGCCGACAGCGTCACCTGCTCGTTGGCAACCGCGGTGCCGACCGCCTCGATCCGGTCGACGAAGCGCATCGGCGAGGCGGCCTCGGCCTTGACCAGCGGCACCTGCTTCTCGCGGCCTTTCGCATCCCCGCCCCCGCAAGCCGCGAGTGCGACAGTCAGCGAAAGCAAAAAAGACAGTCTTCCCAGCATGTGTGGCTCAATGCCCAAAAACCCCCGCTTGTCGAGAGCGGCCTTGTATCAAACTGTCTCAATCGCATCGCCGTTCCGGGCCGCGATCAGGAATTCGACATTGCCCTCGGGGCCGGTGATCGGGCTCTGGGTGATCCCCTCCACCGCCCAGCCGCGGCCGGCCAGCCAAGCCGAGACTTCGGCGCAGACGCGGCTATGCACCTCGCCGTCGCGCACCACCCCGCCTTTGCCGATCTCGTCGCGCGCGGCTTCGAACTGGGGCTTGATCAGGGCCAGCAGCCGCCCGCCGGGCCTGGCGAAATCCAGCGCGCGATCCAGCACCTTGGCGAGCGAGATGAAGCTGGCGTCGCAGGTGATGATGTCGATCGCCTCGGTGATCACTGCGTCGGTCAGATAGCGGGCGTTGGTCTGCTCGTGGACGACAACGCGCGGGTCCTGCCGAAGCGACCAGGCGAGCTGATTGGTGCCGACATCGACCGCGAACACCTTGGCCGCGCCCTTCTGGAGCAGGACATCGGTGAACCCGCCGGTCGAGCTGCCGACGTCGAGCGCGACCGCGCCGGTCACCTCCCAGCCGAAATGCGCCAGGCCATGGGCCAGCTTGATCCCTCCCCGCGACACCCAGGGATGGTCCTTGCCCCTCACCTCCAGCGCCGCGTCCGCCGCCAGCGGCTGCCCCGCCTTGTCGATCTTGCGCTCCCCTGAGAAGACCAGCCCGGCGAGGATCAGCGCCTGCGCCCGGCTCCGGCTCTCCACAAGACCGCGGTCGACGAGCAACTGATCGGCGCGCAGCTTGGCCATGCCGCCGCTAGCGATTGGGCAGCCCGCGTGAGGCGCGCTCCTGGCGGATCTGCGCCTTGTTCGCCCGCACATAATCGATCAGCTGGCCCATGCCGGCGCGCTGCTCGGCGATCGCGGCGCGGCAGGGTTCACGCGGTTCGAAGCCGTTGCGGGTGGTCTCGTCCCAGGCGCGAGCGCGCTCCATCGCCGCGACCCAGGCGTCCGGATCGGCGCCGGCATATTCGTTGATCGGGGTTCCGGCGACCTCCTGCAGCGAGGCGAACAAAGCCGGCTCGGTCCCCGGCGGCAGCTCGGGATGACAGGCGAGGCGAGAGCGATAGCGTAACTGGCCCGCATAGAACCAGAACACCGCCTCGTCCTTGCGGTCGGCCTCGAACAGCCTCGTCGCCAGCACATAGTAAAAAGAGGGATGCTGATCCGGGATGATCCGGATCAGCTCGTCCAAGGGCACCGTCTGCGCATTCACGCTGTCGTCGCACGGCTCGCGCTGGGGCCGCTGCTGCAAGCGCACCTGGACCGCGTCGATGCCGTGCGCCTGCACCGAGCAAGGGATCGGCCGCGGCGCCGTCGCGTCGGCCTGCGCCGCCCCGGATTCGGCGGCATTGGATGGGTTGTCCGCGCCAAGCGCGTCGCAGGCTGTGAGGGCGAGGGCGATCGTGGGCAAAAGCAGCCACGCCCGGTCGGCTCTATTTGGCTTCACTGGTCATCCTTTCCAGGTCCTGCCGCAGGATTCGCCGCCGCGCTTCAAACTGCTCGAGCAGCGCAGTGAACTCCAGAATGTCCTGCGAACGGCTCGGTTCAGGTCGGCTTTCCATGGCCCGGAGCGGGTCGCCGATCTTCCCGGCCTGCACGGCCAGCTGCCGAGTCATGCGCTGGAGAGCGCCGGCGGAGGAACGCTGCCCCTCAGTGCAGCCCTCAAGGGGCATTTGCGCCAGATTATCGCTCGTGCGGGCAAATATGGCGGCGAGGCCGGCTTCGCGCGGGTTGGCACGGACCGCTTCGCTCGCCTGAACGAGCCGCTCCTGGCACGCAAGTTCGGCTGCTCGCAGATCGGCTCCGCAGGAGGGCGCAAAAACAAGCGCCGCCGCCGCAAAGCTGGCGCGTTCGATCAAGCGCGCGCGCCCTCGACCACGCCGGCGCTATTGTGCCTCAGCGCCTTGAGCACGGTCTCGACGATCGCGTCGGCGTCGAGGCCGGCATCCGCATATTGCTTGTCGGGCTTGTCATGCTCCTGGAAGATATCGGGCAGGCGCATCGTCCGAAGCTTCAGCCCGCCGTCGATCAGCCCGCGGTCGCTGGCCATGGTGAGGACGTGGGCGCCGAGGCCGCCGATCGCGGCCTCTTCGACCGTCACCGCGACTTCATGGGTGGTCAGCAGGCGGCGGATCAGTTCCTCGTCGAGCGGCTTGGCGAAGCGCAGATCGGCGACCGTCGTGCTCAGCCCCTTGCCGTCGAGGATGTCGGCGGCCTTCAGCGCCTCCTGAAGGCGGGTGCCGAGCGAGAGGATCGCCACCTTCTTGCCTTCGCGAACGATCCGGCCCTTGCCGATCTCGAGCTGCTCCGGAACCTCGGGCAGGGCCACGCCGGTGCCGTTGCCGCGCGGATAGCGCAGCGCGATCGGGCCGCTGTCGTGCAGCGAAGCGGTGTAGACCATGTGCACCAATTCGGCCTCGTCGGCCGCCGCCATCACCACGAAATTGGGCAAAGTGGCGAGGTAGGTGACGTCGAAACTGCCCGCGTGGGTGGCGCCGTCGGCCCCGACCAGCCCGGCCCGGTCGATCGCGAAACGGACCGGCAGATTCTGGATGGCGACATCGTGCACGACCTGATCATAGGCGCGCTGCAGGAAGGTCGAATAGATCGCGCAGAACGGCCGCATGCCCTGCGCGGCGAGGCCGGCGGCGAAGGTCACCGCATGCTGTTCGGCGATGCCGACATCGAAGGCGCGCTCGGGATGGGCCTTGGCGAAGCGGTCGACGCCCGTCCCCGACGGCATCGCCGCGGTGATCGCGCAGATCCTGTCATCGCTCTCGGCGAGCCTGGCGAGCGCGTCGCCGAACACGTTCTGATAAGCGGGCGGCCCGGCCTCGGCCTTAACCTGCGTGCCGGTGATCACGTCGAACTTCTGGACGCCGTGATATTTGTCGGCCGCGGCCTCGGCGGGCGCATAGCCCTTGCCCTTCTTGGTGACGACATGGACGAGCATCGGCCCGTCGGCGGCGTCGCGCACGTTCTCGAGGATCTTGACCAGCCCGTCCACGTCATGGCCGTCGACCGGGCCGACATAGTAAAAGCCCAGCTCCTCGAACAGCGTGCCGCCGGTCCACAGTCCGCGCGAATATTCCTCCATCCGTCGTGCCATCAGATGGAGTCGCTTGGGCAGCTTGCGCGCGAAGCGCTGGGCGAACCGCCGCAATGTCAGATATTTGCGCGAGGAGACCAGCCGCGCGAGATAATGGGAGAGCCCGCCGACCGGCGGCGCGATCGACATGTCGTTGTCGTTGAGGATGACGACCAGCCGGTTGCCGGCGACCTGGGCGTTGTTCATCGCCTCATAGGCCATGCCGGCGGACATCGCGCCGTCGCCGATCACCGCGATCGCCTTGCCCGGCGTCCCGGCCAGCTTGTTCGCCACCGCGAAGCCCAGAGCGGCCGAGATCGAGGTCGAGCTGTGCGCCGCCCCGAACGGGTCGTATTCGCTCTCGCTCCGCCTGGTGAAGCCGGACAGGCCGCCGCCCATGCGCAACGTCCGGATCCGCTCGCGCCGGCCGGTGACGATCTTGTGCGGGTAGCATTGATGGCCGACGTCCCAGACCAGCCGGTCGGTGGGGGTATCGAAGACATAATGGATCGCCACGGTCAGCTCGACCACGCCGAGACCGGCGCCCAGATGCCCACCCGTGACCGAGACCGCCGAAATCGTTTCCAGCCGCAGTTCGTCGGCGAATTGGCGGAGCTTGTCCTTGTCGAGCTTGCGGATGTCGGCGGGCGTCTCGACCGTGTCGAGCAGGGGCGTTTCGGGACGATCACTCATGACGGCCTCCATACGCGCCGGCAAATATGAAGTCGAACGGGAAAGGAAAGCGCACTCTTGCCGGGAAGGCTCGTCAGGAGCAAGATTGTCCAGGGGGGATTGGACATGGCGAACGAGAGCGACGCGGCGGCTGTCGAGGAGGTTGGCATCCTGCTTGTCCACGGCATGGGCGAGCAGGAGCAGCATGCGCACCTGAAGGCCACGGCCCGGGAGTTCGGCTTCTTCCTCGATGCAACGCAGGACGTGCTGCGGCTCAGCATCGTCGAGCAGCCGGAAAAGCCTGGAATCATCGTCGTCGATGCCGCGTTCAAGCATTCGGGCGGCGGCGAGCGACGCGTGCGCTTCCATTTGCACGAGGCGTGGTGGGCCGATCTCGGGATCAGCGGCGGCGCGGGCGCGCAGCTCAAATTCTGGCTGTGGGGGCTCGGCATGTGGGCGGCCCGGGTTATCCGCAAGGGCAATCCGAGCCGCAACACCATGAAGCTGATGACCGTACCCCATTTCGGCCCCCAGAAAAGCGAGGCCAATGCAGTCGCGCCCGGCTTCTTCCGCAAGCTGCCGTCGCGGGCCATGCTGGCCGGGGCGGCGTTGCTCGCGATCCTCACCTTCTTCACCTGGTCGGCCGCGAAGCGGGTAATCGCCTTTCTGTCGAACCGTGGACCCGATCCAAGCCTCATTTTCCTCTTCCTCGGGGACGTGATGATCTATGCCGAAGACGGCGGCCCCACCGGCGGCAGTCTTCAGGATCCCGGCCAGCCGATGCGCGCGACAATTCGCCGGCGCGTCGTCGGCAAGATGGTGGAGATGGCAGCGTATGGCTACGACCGCTGGTACATCTTCGCGCACAGCCTGGGCACCGTCCCGGCCTTCAACGCGGTGCAGGAAACCGAGCTCGCTCTGCCCAATTATTTGACTGAGGCGCAATGGAGGGGCCTGCCAAAGGCGCTCAAGACAAAGAACCCTTATGTGCCGGCCGCTACGAAGCACGATCCTCCAAAGACGAAGCGGATGATGCCCCGCCGGCCGGCCTGGCTTGAAGACACGGACGCGATCGACCGTGTGAAGCTGTTTGCGCGCTTCCGCGGCCTCGTCACCTATGGTTCGCCACTCGATAAATTCGCGGCCTTGTGGCCCCGGGTCGTGCCGCTGAACCTACAGGCGGACGTCTTTCCTGTGGGCTGCGAGTGGGTGAACCTGCACGATCCGACCGATCCCGTGTCGGCCAGTCTCGACGCCTTCGCTCCGCCGCCGAATATCCACGATCCGAGTTTGAAACTGGCTCCGATCAAACCGCACAACGTCCCGACCCGTGCCTCGCCGATCTTCGGCCTGTCGCACATCCGCTATTTCTGTCCTCGCCGGGGCAGCCCCAATTCGATGCCGGAGGCGATCGCCGAGGCGCTGGCGGACGGGACCAGCCTGGCGCGCGCGACCGACAATGCCAAGATGACCACTGCGGAGACATGGGCGCGCGCGCTCTGGTCGCTGCTGCAGCTGATCGTGCTCGTTGCCGCGCTGACCGTTGCCGCCGCCTACGTGTTGATCCTGGTCGGCAAGGCGCTGCCCGATCAGGCGGCCGCACGCGTCCGGCAGGTGCTGGATGCGATCGACCCGAGGCTCGTCGAAATGATCCGGGGAGATTGGCCCGAAGCGCTGCTCGCCAGCGGGCTTATCCTCCTGGCGCTCGCGGCGCTGGCGATTCTCGCCTCCGGCCTGACCAGGATGGTGGCCGATCTGATCCGGCCGGCGCACAGTTGAGCGAGAACCAAGGCGCTAGTCCGCCGCGCACTCCCCGCAGCGTCCGCGTACCTCGATCACCGGCCGGTCGGCGGTAAAGCCGGCCGCCTTCGCCGCCGCCCGAACCCCGCCGGTAATCGCGTCGTCGTCGATATGCTTGGCCTGGCCGCAATGATCGCAGATCAGGAAGATGCAGTCGTGCAGGCAATCGGGGTGATCGTTGGCGATATAGGCGTTGGCGCTCTCGACCCGGCTGGCGAGGTTCGCGCCGACGAACAGGTCGAGGATCCGGTAGACGCTGTTGGCCGCGACCCGGCGGCCCTGCGCGCTCGAAACCTTCTCGGCGATGTCATAGGCCGAAGCGGGCTTGTCGAAGCCGGCGAGCGCTTCAAAGACGGCGGCGCGCATCGGCGTCCATTGCTCGCCGGAGCGTTCCATGGTGCCCTTGGCGGCGTCGGCGAGAGCCGGACCCTGGTGGCTGTGATGATGATGTGCGGCCATGAATGCGGATGTAAGCGCTTGGCGGCGGCGTAACAAGCCGCCCGCAGAGCGGTCGCCTCAGAGCGCCGCGCGGCGATTGAGATCGTGGCCCAAAGCGAGGACGAGCACGCCGAGCATCGAATAGACCATCTCACCGCCGCCGTGGTCGAGCGTCAGGGCCCCCGCCATCATCCCGAGCCCAAGGCTGCCGATCGCGGACGGCATCATGAAGCCGTGCTGACGAATGCCCATGCCGAGCCCGACCGTGCCGACCAACAAGGCGGCGATCAGCCCGGCCTCGTGGAAGATCGGGTGCAACAGCAGGCCGCCCGCCGAAGCGAGTACGGTCAGCAGGACGGCGCTGGCGATGCAATGGACGAGGCAAAGGCCCGACAGGCCGATGGCCAGCCGGTCGATCGCTCCGGACCTGATTGCACTTTGCAACATGCGCGCGAATCTCCTGTCGCCCTTTATAGGCAGGTTCGACAGAGGTTACAATATAACATTCGAGTTTTTGCGCGTCATCCGTTCGGCATGCAAACAGCGCCACCCGATCGGGGGTGGCGCTGCTGGCATCGCTCGAGATGGGCGATCACGCCACCCGATCTACATGAGCACGGACCCTAGCTTGGATCCAGGATCGGCAGGGTGAACGCACCGTTGGTGTCGTTCTCGATAAGTCTGTTGTTGCCGAAGCTGTTGATCTGGCCTCCTCCCAGGATCGAGAGGCCGGTGGTGTTCTTGAAGATTGTCGAGTCGGACATGAAGATCCGGGCGAAGTTGCCGTTGGAGAGCACCCCGGTGGCATGATCGGTGATGAGAGAACGGTCCACCATCAGCCTGGCGGCGGCTCCACCGACCGGCGTCAGCATCGAGATGCCGGTCGTGCTTTGCGCTATCTGACTGTCCTCGACCGTCACAAACACACCGGCGGTCGAGGGGTTGCTCGTCGTGTCGATCCGCAGAGCGATATTGGCGTTGCCCTGCAACCTGACGTGACTGAGCCGGACCCTCGCGCCTCCGGCCGCACCCGTCGGCTGGATCAATATCCCTCCTCCGGTGGCACCGTTGCCGTTCTGGGTGATCGTGGTGTTGGTGATGAACAGACGGGCGAGGCCGCTCGGCTGAAACGAAACGCCGAAGCTGTTCGCGGCATTGAAGCGGCGAATGGCCGAATCCTCGATGTGAAGCGCGGCGCCGGAGATGAAGCGCACTCCGTTCGACGGCGGGTTGACGCCGAAGATGTCGAGCCCGCGCAAGACGACGACCGCAGTGCCCGGCGTCGCGGTCGCGCTGTCGTTGACGACGATGCCGTTACCGCCGGCGAGCGCGCCGCCCTCGGTATAGGGGCACGAAATGGTCATCGACTTGGTGATCGTCACCGCGCCGAAGCCGCCCGGATCGAGGCAGTTGATCTCGCCGCCCGCAGCGGTCTTGGAGATCGCTCCGGCGAAGGTCTTGCAGGGCGCCGTGCGGCTGCACGGATTGACGTCGTCGCCGACCCCGGAAACCCAGGTGCGAGTCGCCTGGGCGGCCGCGGGCGAGGCAAACACAAAAGCCGTGGTCGCGGCCGCGGTGGCGAGACCGAGCCGAAGCATGGTGATCCTGTTCATAATTCTCCCCTTCTTTGAGCCGGGCAACTTTACTGCATTTTGCAGATCGTAACTAGCCCGTAATCATCCCGACGAGCCCTGCTCCACCGCTCGCGCGGC
>DASQLK010000089.1:0-5016 GCA_035630055.1 Methyloceanibacter sp.
GAGCCGCGGGCGGCGTGGAGCAGGCGATAGGAGTGTAGCTCAACTGGCTAGAGCACCGGTCTCCAAAACCGGGGGTTGGGGGTTCGAGTCCCTCCACTCCTGCCATGCATGAGCGAAGCGGGAGCGGAAGTTCCGGGACGCGAGGTCCCGGCAAAGGAAAAAGATGGCGAGGACGAATCCATTCGAATTTCTGCAGCAGGTGCGCACCGAGGTGGCCAAGGTCACCTGGCCGACGCGCCGCGAGACGGTCATCACCACGATCATGGTGGTGATCCTGTCCATCATGGCTGCGATCTTCTTCCTCGCAGCAGACTGGGTCCTCAGCACCATCGTGACGTTGGTGCTGGGTCTCGGACGATAAGAGGTTACGCGAGCTCAATGGCAAAGCGCTGGTACATCGTCCACGCCTATTCGAACTTCGAGCGGAAGGTCGCGGAATCCATCAAGGAACGCGCCGCCGCGGCCAATCTCGGCGACATGTTCGAGGAAGTGCTGGTGCCGATGGAGGAAGTCGTGGAGATGCGCCGCGGCCGCAAGGTCAGTTCGGAGCGCAAGTTCTTCCCCGGCTATGTCCTCGTGAAGATGGATCTGAACGACGAGACTTATCACCTCATCAAAGCGACGCCGAAGGTGACAGGTTTCCTCGGGACGGAGCAAAAGCCGATCCCGATCTCGGAGGACGAGGCGACGCGCATCCTGCAGCAGGTGCAGGAAGGCGTGGAGCGTCCGAAGCCTTCCGTCACGTTCGAGATCGGCGAGCAGGTGCGGGTGGCCGATGGGCCGTTCGCGTCGTTTAACGGTCTCGTCGAGGAAGTCGACGAGGAGCGGGCGCGGCTCAAGGTTGCGGTGTCGATCTTCGGCCGCCCGACTCCGGTCGAGCTCGAATACGCGCAGGTCGAGAAGATTTAGTTTTGGTCAGGTTGAGCGGTAAGCCGCGGGACGTATAAGAAATGGCAAAGAAGATCGACGGTTACATCAAGCTCCAGGTGCCGGCAGGGCAGGCGAATCCGTCGCCGCCGATCGGCCCCGCGCTCGGTCAGCGCGGCGTGAACATCCCGGAGTTCTGCAAGCAGTTCAACGCGGCGACGCAGAAGCTCGAGCAGGGCTCGCCGATTCCGACCGTCATCACGGTCTATGCGGACCGCTCATTCTCGTTCGAGATGCGCACGCCGCCGGCATCGTTCCTGCTGAAGAAGGCGGCGCAGATCGGCAAGGGCTCGAAGGAGCCGGGACGCGGCAGCGCCGGCACGGTCACGCAAGACCAGCTGCGCGAGATCGCCGAGGTCAAGATGAAGGATTTGAACGCGAACACCGTTGAGCAGGCCATGAAGATCATTGCGGGTTCCGCCCGCTCCATGGGTCTGCAGGTGCAGGAGTAGACGATGAGCAAACCGGGCAAACGTTTCCGCGCCGCCGCCGAGACGGTCGATCGTAACAAGCTTTATTCGCTGGAAGAGGCCGTGAAGCTCGTCAAAGGCGCGGCCAAGACGAAGTTCGACGAGACGGTCGAAGTCGCGATGAATTTGGGCGTCGATCCGCGCCATGCCGACCAGATGGTGCGCGGCGTGTGCCAGCTTCCGCATGGCTCGGGGCGTAAGCTCCGCGTCGGCGTGTTCGCCAAGGGCGCGAAAGCCGAGGAAGCGATTAAGGCGGGCGCCGATGTGGTCGGCGCCGAAGACCTCGTCGAGAAAGTGCAGAAGGGCGAGATCGATTTCGACCGCTGCATCGCCACGCCGGACCTGATGCCGCTCGTCGGCCGTCTCGGCAAGGTGCTCGGTCCGCGTGGCCTGATGCCGAATCCAAAGGTCGGCACGGTGACGAACGATATCGCTGCAGCTGTGGCGGGCGCCAAGGGCGGCGCGGTGGAGTTCCGCGTCGAGAAGGCCGGCATCATTCATGCCGGCGTCGGCAAGGCGAGTTTTTCCGAGACTGCGCTCGTTGAGAACATCCGCGCCTTCACCGACGCGGTGATGAAGGCGAAGCCATCCGGCGCCAAAGGAACATTCGTGAAGCGCATCGCGGTCACCTCGACGATGGGACCGGGTGTGAAGATCGAGCCCGCGAGTCTCAGCGGGGCGTAGACATTAGAGTTTCGGATCTGGAGACAGATCCGGACGGACCGCGTCGATAGAGGCGGTTCGACCTGTCCGAGATTGCAGGTGCGGGAAACCGCTTAAGCCTTTTGGCCTGCATGAGACGGGAGACGACCGGATCAAGAAGCGGCGAGACCGCAACTTGGAGATCGGTTTGAACCTCGTAACTGGCCTTGCGCGAATTGGCGTAGGGCAGGGCAGGCAAGAGAGCGCCGTTGGAAGAACGGGCGGCTTGCCGGTCGTTCGTACGCTTCCGCGGCAGAGTGTGGATGGCCGAAGGCTCTTGCCTCCGGCCTCAAGGACGGAGTGAGCAGTGGAAAGAGCTCAGAAGCGCGAAGTCGTGACAGCGCTTCACGACGTCTTCGCCGACACCGGCGTGATCGTCATCGCTCACTATGCCGGCCTGACCGTTGCCCAGATGACCCAACTCCGGAGCGATATGAAAAGCGCCGGCGGCCAGGTCAAAGTGGCAAAGAACAGGCTGGCAAAGCTTGCCCTCGAAGGCACCGACGCCAAGGGTATCGCGGATCTGATGCGGGGTCCCACCTGCATTGCCTATTCCGCGGATCCCGTGGCGGCGCCGAAGATCGCCGTCAAGTTCGCCAAGGGAAACGAGAAGTTCGTCATCCTTGGCGGCGCGATGGGGACGACGGTGCTGGACGCCCAAGGGGTGAGCGCGCTCGCCAGCCTGCCCTCGCTCGACGAACTTCGCAGCACGCTGATCGGACTCATCCAGGCGCCGGCGACCAAGATCGCCCGCACCGTGAACGAGCCCGGCGCCCAGCTTGCACGCGTGGTCGCGGCATTCGGCAGGAAGGAAGCGGCGTGACGACGGTCATGTCACTCATGCAAACATTGAAGTTCCGAGGATAATCGAATGGCAGATCTCCAGAAAATCGTAGACGACCTTTCCGGTCTCACCGTCCTCGAGGCGGCGGACCTGGCAAAGATGCTTGAAGAGAAATGGGGCGTTTCCGCCGCGGCGCCGGTGGCCATGATGGCCGGCGGCGGTGGCGGCGAGGCCGCGGCTGTTGAGGAAAAGACGGAATTCGACGTCGTTCTCACCGCTGTGGGCGCCCAAAAGATCAATGTTATCAAGGAGGTGCGCGCGATCACCGGCCTTGGCCTGAAAGAGGCCAAGGATCTCGTCGAGGGCGCGCCGAAAACGGTCAAGGAGGCCGCGTCCAAGGACGACGCCGACAAGATCAAGAAGCAGCTCGAGGCGGCCGGAGCCACTGTCGAGCTCAAGTAGCTTGGGTTGAAAAGTGCCCGGGCAGACACCATTTACTGATGTTTGCCCGGGCCACCCACCAACATGAGAGCGAACGTCTCTCCAGAAGCTCCGCGACAGCGGGGCTTCCGGCGAGCCGTTTTTACGAGCCCAAAGAGGACCTGATACCCCCATGGCGCAACAAACTCTGAATGGTCGTAAGCGATTGCGGAAGATGTTCGGCAAGATTCACGAAGTTGCCGAAATGCCGAACCTCATCGAGGTCCAGAAGCAGTCCTACGACCAGTTCCTTATGGTGGAGGAGCCGGAGGGCGGACGTGGCGACGAGGGCTTGCAGGCGGTCTTCCGTTCGGTGTTTCCGATCAAGGATTTCGGCGATCGCGCGCAGCTGGAATTCGTGCGCTACGCCTTCGAGCAGCCGAAATACGACGTCGAAGAGTGCCAGCAGCGGGGCATGACCTTTGCCGCGCCGCTGAAGGTCACGCTCCGTCTCATCGTCTTCGATGTGAACGAGGAGACCGGCGCGCGCTCCGTCAAGGACATCAAGGAGCAGGATGTCTACATGGGCGACATGCCGCTCATGACGATGAACGGCACGTTCGTCATCAACGGCACCGAGCGCGTCATTGTCTCGCAGATGCATCGTTCGCCGGGCGTGTTCTTCGATCACGACCGCGGCAAGACGCATTCGTCGGGCAAGTTGCTGTTCGCCGCGCGCATCATTCCCTATCGCGGCTCCTGGCTCGACTTCGAGTTCGACGCCAAGGACATCGTCTTTGTGCGCATCGACCGTCGCCGCAAGCTGCCGGTGACGACGCTGCTGTATGCGCTGGGCCTCGGCGACGAGGAGATCCTCTCCACCTTCTATGACAAGGTGACTCTGAAGGCGACCAAGGACGGTTGGCGCATGCCGTTCCGCGCGGAACGCATGCGGGGCATCAAGCCGACCACGGACATGATCGATGCCAAGACCGGCAAGGTCGTGGTTGAGGCCGGCCGCAAGCTCACCGCGCGCCTGGCGAAGAAGCTCGCCGACGAGGGCCTGAAGGAGCTGCTCGTCTCCGACGAGGAGCTCAACGGCCGCTATCTCGCCGAGGATATCCTCAACGAGAAGACGGGCGAGATCTACGGCGAGGCCGGCGAGGAGATCGAGCCGAAGCTGATGGCCAAGCTCAAGGAGCTCGGGCTCAAGGAAATTCCGCTGCTCGACATCGACCATGTCAATGTCGGCGCATTTATCCGCAACACCCTCGCCCTCGACAAGAACAACAATACGGAAGAGGCGCTGCTCGACGTCTATCGGGTGATGCGGCCAGGCGAGCCGCCGACGCCTGAGGCCTCGCAGACGCTTTTCAACGGCATCTTCTTCGATTCCGAGCGCTACGATCTGTCCGCTGTCGGCCGCGTGAAGATGAACATGCGCCTTGATCTGGATGCACCAGACACCATGCGCACGTTGCGCAAGGAGGACATCCTCGCGGTCATCAAGACTCTGGTCGGTCTGCGCGACGGCAGGGGCGAGATCGACGATATCGACCATCTCGGCAATCGGCGCGTGCGCTCGGTCGGCGAGCTCATGGAGAACCAGTATCGTGTCGGCCTGCTGCGCATGGAGCGCGCCATCAAGGAGCGCATGAGCTCGGTCGATATCGACACGGTCATGCCGCAGGACCTGATCAACGCGAAGCCCGC
>DASQLK010000090.1:0-3138 GCA_035630055.1 Methyloceanibacter sp.
GCGGCGGTGGATCGCGCTCGTCGCTCGTCGCGTTGACGAGAAGGCAGGCCGCCTCGCCGGGCGCCGCCTCGGATGTCCTTACGAGCGCGAGCACGGGCGCGCCGGGCGCAGAGGCGAGGCGCAGCCGGCCCTCGCCCGCGAGTACGGGCGCGCTCGCCTTGAGACGGTTGATGCGGGCAATGTCGTCGCTGAGATCGAACGGCGCTTGCGCCTTCGCCGCATCCCAGTCGCCCTCAGCATGGCCGGTGCCGTCGAAGGTCGCAGCGCTCGCCACCTCGTAGCCCATCGGGCAGATGATCCCGGAGGATACGACCGAGGCGAGGAGATAGTGCGCGCGGAAGATCGCCTTGCGGTCATCGGGGCGCACATTCATCAGGCGATGGGCGAGACGGCTGCCATGCAGCGGTTCGGGGCTCGCCAAGGTCGCGACCAGCTCGGACAGCGCATATTGCTGCCGCAGGAACCAGGCCTGGCGCAGATCCCACCAGGCCGCGCTGTTGATCATGTAGTCGAAGCCCGAGGCGGCGATGCCGAGCGTCTCCTCCCACGGCCGGCCCAGCGCCTCCCCGGCAAAGACCGCTGCCGGCGCTTCGGCGCGGACGGCCGCGAGGATCCTGCGCCAATCCGACGCCGCGTGGTCGCCGGCGGCGGTCGCGAGGAAGCCGGACACGCCGGCGCGCAGGGCCTCGATGAAGCCGGCGGTGTCGGTGGAGGCTGTCTCCAGCATCAGCTTGAGATTTGCGGCTTCAGCCTCGCGGGCGAGATGGGCGAGCTTGGCATTGTCACGCTTGGCGGAGAGGTCCGACCAGCAGACCCAATCGAAGCCGAGGCCGGCGATACGCGCGAGATGGCCGGCCCGGTGCGAGGCATCGCGCGCCACCGACCCGAACAGGGTGTAGATGCGCGGCGGCGCGCCTGTCAGGCCCTGACCGGCAACCATTTTCCTATCCCGCGTCGCGGATTCTTGCACGCGTCCTCGCCGTTGCATCAATGAACCAGACAGTCCCTCGCATTATGCCGCCGAGGCCGGAAATCCCGGGTTAAGCCTGCCTGCCGCGTCATAGCAGGCGCCTAGCTGTCGCTCAAAAGCGCCTCGGCACTGAACGGACGCTCCGCGATATCGAGGAGCGCGCCCCGCGCCGCCCGCACCGACCGCGAGTCGCGGGATTTCCGCGCAAGCGCGAAGAGCAGGAAGGAATGCCCCGTGACCTGATAGACCTCGCCGAATTCGTGCGGGCGGTCGTGAATCTCCTCCGGCGTGTTGGTGTCGAGCAGGCAATGCCAGCTATCGCCTTCCGGCACGCTCGGCAGGGCGAAGTCCACCACATCGTGATGGGCATTAAGGACCAGCATGATCGTGGCGTCGTCGCCGCGGCGGCGAATGCCGGTCGGCTGCGCGCGGCCATCGAGCACGACGCCGAAGCACTTGGCATGGCCATCCTGCCATTGCTCCTGGCTCATTTCCTCGCCCGTCGGCGAAAACCAAGTGGCGTCCTTGACGTCGAGTTCCTCGTTATACTCGCCCACCAGGAAGCGGCCGCGATGGAGGATCGGGTAGGCCTTGCGCAGGGCGATCAGCTTGCGCACGAAATCGATCTGCTCCTGACCGCCCGCCGCCACCGTCGGCCAGTCGAGCCAGTTCAGCTCGTTGTCCTGACAATAGGTATTGTTGTTGCCGTTCTGGGTGCGCCCGAACTCGTCGCCGGCAAGAAGCATCGGCGTGCCCTGCGACAGGAGCAACGTGGCGAGCAGGTTCCGCTTCTGGCGTTCGCGCAGCGCGACGATATCGGGATCTTCGGTCGGACCCTCGACGCCATAGTTGCTGGAATGATTGTTGGAGTGGCCGTCGCGGTTGCCCTCGCCGTTCGCCTCGTTGTGCTTGTCGTTGTAGGAGACGAGATCCTGCAAGGTGAAGCCGTCGTGCGCCGTGATGAAATTCACGCTCGCCCAGGGCTTGCGCCCACGCCGGTTGAAAAGATCGCCGGAGCCGGTGATCCGCTTGGCAAGGTCGGGCAGCTTGCCCTCATCGCCCTTCCAATAAGCGCGCACCGTATCGCGGAACTTGTCGTTCCATTCCGCCCAGCCCGGTGGGAAACGTCCGACCTGATAGCCGCCCGGGCCGATGTCCCACGGCTCGGCGATGAGCTTCACCTGCGACAGCACGGGGTCCTGACGGCAGGCGTCGAGGAAGCCGCCGCCTTCGTCGAAGCCGTCCGGCTCACGCGCGAGAATGGTGGCGAGGTCGAAGCGGAAGCCGTCGACCCGCATCTCCTGCGCCCAATAGCGCAGGCTGTCGGCCACCATCTGCAACACGCGGGGATGGCTGAGATTGACCGTGTTCCCTGTGCCGGTGTCGTTGATGTAGTAACGCGGCGTGTCCGGCAGCAGGCGGTAATAGCTCGCGTTGTCGATGCCCTTGAAGGAGATGGTGGGGCCAAGCTCGTTGCCTTCGGCGGTGTGGTTGTAGACCACGTCGAGAATGAGCTCGATGCCGGCGGCGTGGAACTGGTTCACGGTCTCCTTGAACTCGTTGACGAAGGGCGTGTGCAGATAGCGCGGATCGGGCGCGAAGAATCCGATCGTGTTGTAGCCCCAGTAATTGCGCAGACCCTTCTGCAAGAGATAGTCGTCGTCGACGAAGGCGTGGATGGGAAGGAGCTCGGCGGAGGTGATGCCGAGCGATTTCAGATAGGCGATGGCGTTCGGATCGGCGAGGCCGGCGAAGGTGCCGCGCAATTCCTGCGGCACGCGCTGATGTCGCATGGTGAAGCCGCGCACA
The DNA here is from genome assembly GCA_035630055.1 of Methyloceanibacter sp. Lineage (GTDB taxonomy): Bacteria > Pseudomonadota > Alphaproteobacteria > Rhizobiales > Methyloligellaceae > Methyloceanibacter. The sequence continues at coordinate 2,780 of DASQLK010000090.1, forward strand.
TGCATCTCGTAGATAATCGTCTGCTCCCAGGACACGCGCGGGCGGCGCTCCGGGCCCCAGGTGAACGCGGGATCGATGACGCGGCATTTGGGGACGAAGGCGGCGCTGTCACGGTCGTCGAAGGAAAGATCCTTGTCCTTCGCGTTGAGCTTGTAGCCGAACACTTGAGGGCCCCATTTCACCTCGCCAACGAGTTGCTTGGCGTACGGATCGAGAAGCAGCTTGTTGGGATTGAACCGGTGCCCGGCGTCCGGCTCGTAAGGGCCATAGACGCGATAGCCGTAGGTCGTGCCTGGCCGCGCCGCGGGCAGATAGCCGTGCCAGATCTCGTCGGTGTATTCGGGCAGCTCGATGCGCTC
>DASQLK010000091.1:0-2790 GCA_035630055.1 Methyloceanibacter sp.
CCCCGTTACAGCGAGGCGACCCTCATCAAGAAGATGGAAGAGCTCGGCATCGGCCGTCCCTCGACCTACGCCTCCACGCTGAACGTGCTGCGCGATCGAGGCTACGTCCGCCTCGACAAGAAGCGTCTCTACCCCGAGGACAAGGGCCGTCTCGTCACCGCCTTCCTGGAGAGCTTTTTCCAGCGCTACGTCGAATACGACTTCACGGCAGACCTGGAGGAAAAGCTCGATCTCATCTCCGCCGACCAGCTCGCCTGGAAGGACGTCCTGCGCGACTTCTGGACGGACTTCATCGCCGCGGTGAACGATATCGGCGACCTCCGCATCACCCAGGTGCTCGACGCGCTGAATGACCTTCTCGGCCCGCACATCTTCCCGGAACCTGCTGACGGCGGCGACGCGCGCGCCTGCCCCGCATGCGCCGAAGGACGGCTCAGCCTCAAGGTCGGACGCTTCGGCGCCTTCGTCGGTTGTTCCAACTATCCCGACTGCCGCTTCACGCGTCAGCTTGCCGAGACCGGCGATACGGCGCTCGCTTCCGAGCCAAAGGTGCTGGGCGTCGATCCCGACACCGGGCTCGAAGTCACGCTGCGCACCGGCCGCTTTGGCCCCTACGTCCAGTTGGGCGAGCCCGAGGGGAAGGAGAAGCCGAAGCGGGCTTCGATTCCGAAGACCTGGGATCTGGAGTCCATCGATCTGGAGCGCGGCTTGGCCCTTCTGTCGCTGCCGCGCGAGATCGGCGCTCATCCCGAGACCGGCAAGCCGATCACCGCAGGGTTCGGGCGCTATGGCCCCTTCGTCCAGAACGATGGCAAATACGCAAGCCTGAGCGACCCGGACGAAGTCTTTTCCGTCGGTCTGAACCGTGCCGTCAGCCTGCTGGCTGAGAAGGCTGCGAACCGCGGCCGCCGCAGCGCCAACGTCATCAAGGAGCTTGGCGACCACCCCGAGGCAGGCGGCAAAGTTCAAGTCCTCACCGGTCGCTATGGGCCCTACGTCAAGCATGGCAAGACCAACGCCACCTTGCCGAAGGATCAGGAGCCGGAGCAGGTCACCATGGAGACGGCGGTCGCTTTGATCGCCGCCAAGGGCGGGGGCGCGGCACCGAAAAAACCTGTGCGCAAGAAACGCAAATCGAGCAAGGAAGCCGTCGAGGAGACGGCGAGCTGAGCGGGGGACTGTGGCAAAATCTCGGGCGCCTGCACGCAAGAAGACGGCAGGCAAGCTGCCCTCGAAGCAGGACATTCTCGACTTTCTCAAGACGGCGCCGGCGAAGCCAGGCAAACGCGAGATTGCACGCGCCTTCGGCGTGAAGGGCGACGACCGCGTTGCGCTGAAGGACCTCCTACGCACCATGGCCGATGACGGCCTGATTGCGGGCTCGCGCCGTAAGCTGACGCGGCCGGGCACCCTGCCGCCCGTAACGGTCATCGACATCTTCGAGCGCGACAGAGACGGCGAGTTCGTTGCCCGTCCCGCAAACTGGGACGAGGAGCATGGGCCGCCGCCCCGCATCCTCGTCATGCGGGACAAGCGCGACACCGGACCGGCATCCGGCGTCGGCGACCGCGTTCTTGCCCGCATCACGCCGCTTGGCACCGACCCTCACTTTCCGTATCAGGCGCGCGTCATCAAGAAACTCGCGCGCGGTGCGCAAGGCTTGCTCGGCATCTTCCGCAATCTCGCGGGCGGCGCAGGCGTCATCGATCCCGTCGACCGCAAGCAGCTGCGCGAATGGAGCGTGCCCCGCGGCCAGACCGGAGACGCCGAGAATGGTGAATTGGTGCGGTTCGAGATAGCACGCTCCTCGGGCTTCGGCGTGCCGAGCGCGCGCGTCGTCGAGCGGCTCGGCAATCCGCAGCAGCAGCGCGCCATCAGCCTCATCGCCGTGCATGCGCACGGCATCCCGGACGTCTTCCCCGATGCGGTGCTCGCGGAAGCGGACGCCGCGCAGGCGGCAGAACTGAAGCGCCGCGAGGACTTGCGGCATCTGCCCCTCGTCACCATCGATCCGCAGGACGCCCGCGATCACGACGACGCGGTCTGGGCCGAGCCCGATCCGGATCCGAACAATCGCGGCGGCTGGATTGTCATCGTCGCGATCGCCGATGTGGCGTCGTACGTGCGGCATGGCAGCGCGATGGACAAGGAAGCGCGGAAGCGCGGCAACTCCGCGTATTTCCCCGACCGTGTCGTGCCCATGCTGCCGGAACGCATCTCCAACGATCTCTGCTCCCTGAAAGAGGAGGAGATCCGTCCCTGCCTCGCCGTGCGCATGGTCTTCGACCGGGACGGACGAAAGCGCGACCATCGCTTCCTGCGCGCGCTGATGCGCTCGGCAGCGAGCCTCACCTATCAGCAGGCGCAAGCGGCGATCGACGGCCGCACCGACGACGTCACCGGACCGCTGCTCGACACCGTGCTGCGACCGTTATGGGGCGCCTATGCGAGCCTGGTGCTCGCGCGGACCGAGCGCGGCCCCCTCGATCTCGATCTGCCCGAGCGCAAGATCCTGCTCGACGAGGAGGGCCGCGTCCGCGACGTGATCACCCCGCCCCGCCTCGATGCCCATCGCCTGATCGAGGAATTCATGATCTCGGCCAATGTCGCAGCCGCCGAGACCCTGGAGGCGAAGCGCACGCCGCTGATCTATCGCGTGCATGACGCGCCCTCCAAAGAGAAGCTGATCTCCCTTGCCGAGTACCTCGGCACGATCGGCCTCTCATTGCCGAAATCCGGCACGCTGAAGCCGACGAATTTCAATCGTATCCTCGCCGAGACGCGCGGCAC
>DASQLK010000092.1:0-6369 GCA_035630055.1 Methyloceanibacter sp.
CAGGCGCGGTCATGCTCGGACGCAAAGCCGTAGAGACGGATCGCGTCCTCGCGCATATGCGTGTCGATGGAAAGTGTCATCATCTCTCCCATCGCCGGAAGGCTTGCGAGCGTGCGCGCGGGCACCGTCACCTCGTAACCGACGCCGGCAACATCGATGATGAGGGTCGCGACACCGACGGAATCGAGCCTTCCTGTCAGCTTTCCGATCATGACGCACTCCGCAGGCTGACCGCGGCCTCAATCCTGCGCCAGACGCGCATATGCGCATGCGTAATGGCGATGGCGAGCGCATCCGCCGCGTCTGCGCTGTCTGGAACCGCGCGCGGCAAGAGGCATCCCACCATCGCGCGGATCTGACCCTTGTCGCCGTGTCCTGCACCAACCACGGTCTTCTTCACCGCGTTTGGCGCGTATTCGGCGATCGGTACGCCGAGCAGGGACGGTGCGAGCATGGCGATCCCGCGCGCTTGGCCGAGCTTGAGCGTTGCGGAGCCGTCGCGGTTGACGAAAGTTTGTTCGACGGCCGCTTCGGCCGGCGCCAGGCGCGCGAGGATCTCCGAGAGGCCGTCGAACAGCTGCCGCAGGCGGACGCCCAGAGCCTCGGCTTGATCCGATGTCACCGAGCCGCAGCCGACATAAGCGAGCCTCACGCCGTCGCTATCAATGACGCCCCAGCCGGTGCGCCGCAGGCCGGGGTCGATGCCGATGATGCGGATGGTGGCCATGCCCGCCGAGGCCCCTCGCTCGTTGCGAATCACTGGCTGGAGTGTGCCATGCGCTGGACGCCGCCAACAGCCAAGAGGGCCGCGACGCCCGCCCCAGTCTAAATCTGCTAGGAATGTCTGGCAGAGGGCATTGCTTGTCCCGGTGCATTGACGGCTTGAATTCGCCCCGGCTCGAAATACGTTAGGGCTCTCATTGTCCCACCCCCAACCGGTGATCCTGTGCAAACCATTGAAACGCTTGACGTAAGGACGGCAGTCGAGCCTGCCCCTCCCCTTAATTCCCTCCTGCGGTCACTGCCCCGGGATGATTTAGATCGGCTACGGCCGTTTCTTGAGCGCGTGCCGCTCGTACCCCGCCGCGTCCTGCAACATGGCGGCCTGCCCATCGAGCACATTTATTTCATCGAGGACGGGCTCGTCTCCGTGTTCGCCAATGCGGAGGAGCGCAACGGCGTCGAGGTCTGGCTGATCGGTCGCGAAGGCGTCGTCGGCAGCCCCGCGGTGCTCGGCCGCAAGGTGACGCCGTTACGCTACGTCGTGCAGATCGGCGGCGATGCGCTCCGCATTAGCGTTGAGGATCTCGCGCAGCTCATGGCTGACATGCCCAGCCTCCGCGCAGCGCTGCTCGATTACCTCCACACCGCCCTTGTACAGAGTTCGCAGTCGGCTGCGTGCGGCCTGAAGCATGCGTTCCCGCAGCGCCTCGCGCGCTGGCTGCTCACGGCGCAGGACCGTTGCACGCGGGATGACCTGCCGATCACCCATGAATTGCTGGCGCGCATCCTTGGCGTGCGTCGCGCCACCGTGTCGGAAGCGGTCAATGCCTTCGAGCAGCGCGGACTGCTGGATCGGTTGCGGGGGCTCATCAGGATTCGCGACCGCGACGGATTGGAGAAATCCGCCTGCCGCTGTTACCGCATCACAAGGCAGGAGGGCGCACCGCAGAACACGCGCGGTAAACTATTTGCGCTGCCCCTGTTCTGGGCGCTGCTTGAGGTCGAGTTGGTCGCGATTTGAGAAGAGGATGCCCGGCGAGCCCGGGCACCCTCGCTCTGGCTTATTCCACGACGCCTTTGCACATTTCGGCGTTCTCGCGCACTTCCGCGAGACCCTTGTCTGCGTCTTCAGCCGAAGCGTATCCGTCCTTATTGCCGATTGGCGATAGGCCGGCGCTATAGCCGCCTTCGACCACGGAGCAGTTGCCGACCGTATCCGAGACCACAAAGAATTTGGTCTCTGCCAAAGCCGGCACGGCAAAGCCTAGAACCACCACACTCGCGATTACGGCGCGTCTCATGCCTGTGTTTCCTCCATTGGCTGTTTCGTCCGCGCCTTACACATACGGTTTTTGTACCGTCGCGTGCAGCCGCTGCGGCCGCGAAGCGGTACGGTAGTTGACGCTGTTTGCGGGAAACGCTTCCGCTGCAACCTGCCGCGAAAAGTCCACGATGTTGGCGGAGCTTGCGAAGCGGATCGATCAGATCTCGGTGCACGGAATGTCCCTCACTTCAGCACTCCCCATAGCCGCGTTAGGGATAGCTCTTTGTTTCCTCCTGACGCCCGGCGCGCTTGCGGCAGATGAGTGCCGCGTCACGCCGCGAACGGCGCATGTCGTGAATGTGCGGGACACGGGCGCGAAGGGCGACGGCAAGACCGACGACACCAATGCCATCGCAGCCGCAATCAAAGCGGTCGCTGGAACGGGCGGCAGCGTGCTCGTGCCGAAGGGCGCCTACATGGTGGAGGCGGTGGACAAAAAACGTCAGCTGAAGCTCGGTAGCGACATGTCGCTCAGGCTCGAGGACGGCGCCATCTTGAAGGTCATCCCAAATGCGTCGATCAAATACGATCTCCTGACGATCGAGGGCGTCTCGGATGTCAGCGTCGTTGGCGGTACGCTCGAAGGCGACCGCAAGGAGAAGCAAGGCAAGGGCGGCGAAGCAGGCATGGGCATCCGCATCATGCGCGACGCCACCAACATCACTATAGCCGGCGTGACGGCGCAGAAGATGTGGGGCGACGGCTTCTATGTGAAGGGCGCGAAGAACGTGAAATTCTGCGGGGTCACAGCAGACAACAATCGGCGCCAGGGCCTATCGATCATCAGCGTCGATGGGCTTCTCGTTGTGAATTCGGTGTTCAAGAACACGCGCGGCACGCGCCCCAGCGCCGGTATAGATCTCGAGCCGAACAAGGCGGCGCACACAATTAGCGACGTGCGCATCGAGAGATCGAAGTTTCTCGACAATGAAGGCCCCGGCATCTTGATCGCCGGCAAGAAGGCGACGATCGCCAACGTCGAGATCGCGCACAATCTGTTCCGCGGCAACCGCCCGCTTCTCGTCGAGAATGCGCCCGCCGTGCTTGCATCCGACATCTGCCGGAACCGGCAGGTGACCTATCAGGAGCAGCAGCCGGCCGCACTCAATCCATTCGCGGCGCCGGTCGAGATCATCGTCTCGCAAAGCGACTGCGAGAACAGCGGCCTCGAAGTGCGTCGCGACACGAAAAAGAAAAAGAAACCGAAGCCCTGAGGGGCTGGCTAGCTTAGGTGCGGGCCTCGCATCTGCGCGATCGCACTTTGGATGCGCCGCCAATCGCGGGCTTCGTCCTTGCTGCCTTGCTGATCGCACTCAGTCGCCTTGCGCGCGGCTTCGACTTCGGCCTGGTCGCCATGGGCGTCGTAAAGACGCCGCGCATAATCGTGAACTTGATTCATGTGCATGGCCTGTCCTCCTCTTTGAAGGTGGACCATTCTTTTCCCTCTATGCGACAGAACGAGGGCGAGATTTTTGGCCGCAAATGCAGCTCCGGCGGCCGTGCCGCCGGAGCTTTTTGCTGACTAGTCGTCGTAACCGGGAAGCAGCTCCGCGGTCGCGGGATGCACATGGGTGTCGATGCGCGTGCCGTTCTTGTCGATCATCTCGACCTCATAGGCGCCGTCGTCCGCCTCGATCTCATGCACCTTGTAGCCTTGCGCGCTCAGCTTCTCGCTGATCTGCGAAGGCGAAAGCCACTCGCCTTGCGGCACGTTCAGGCGATTGCCGGAGGCCCAACCGTCCGCGGCCAAGGCAGGGGCGGCGACGAGCATCGACAGGCCGAGCCCAGACAGGATGAGATAATTTCGCATGATTTTGCTCCTCTTCATCAGCGATTATTCGCTGAAGCCTAAGGTGCCATCTCCGCCCTGACGCCCGACTGACCGGGCCCGTCAGGGCAGTGTCAGCGGCAACCGCGCAAGATTCCGCCCATGTCCCGACCATTTGCCTTGATCTTGATTGCGCTCGTCGCAGCCATCGGCGCACCCCGTGGAGCGGCCGGCGATGATTCCGATCATGACCTCGCCCGCCGCCTGCTGGAGCAGGGCCGCATCCTCCCGCTCGCCGAGATCGTGGACAAAGTGCGCAGCGAAATTCCCGGCGAGATGCTAGAGGTCGAGTTCGAGACAGACGACGGCGCCTACATCTACGAACTGAAGATCTTGCGGCCCGACGGACGGGTGCAGGAGATCGAGGTGGAGGCGGCGTCGGGCAAGATCGTCAAGATCGAGGATGACGACTGATGCGCGTGTTGATCGTGGAGGATGAGCCTCGCATCAGCGCCGATATCGAGGCCGCCCTCGCCGCCGGGGGCTATCACTGCGACATCGCCGTCGACGGCGAGGATGCATGGTTTCGCGGCGACACGGAAAGCTACGACCTCGTCGTGCTCGATTTGGGGCTGCCGAAGATGGATGGCCTTGCGGTCTTGAAGCGCTGGCGCGGCGCGGGCCGCCAGATGCCTGTCCTGGTGCTCACGGCACGCGGCGCCTGGCCCGAGCGTGTGGAAGGCATCGACGCCGGCGCCGACGATTATCTGAGCAAGCCCTTCCGCATGGAGGAGCTGCTCGCGCGCGCACGCGCGCTCATTCGCAGATCGGCGGGCCACGCCGCCGCAACTATCGAGGCGAACGGCGTTACCCTCGACACGCGGCAGATGCAGGTTTCGAGCGGCGGAACGCCGCTTAACCTATCGCCACTGGAATATCGGCTGCTCGCTTATCTCATGCATCACAAGGGGCGCGTCGTGCCAGTCGGCGAGCTACTCGAGCATCTCTACGGCGACGACGACGCCCGCGACGCGAATGCGCTCGAGGCTCTCATCATGCGCGTCCGCAAGAAGCTCGGGCCGGACGTGATCGAGACCCGGCGCGGCTTCGGCTATGTCGTCACCAACGAGGAGCCCGCGTGAGGCGCGGCTCTTTGCGCTTCCGGCTTCTCTTTGGAGCCGCTGCCTTCATTCTCGCCGCGCTCGCCCTGTCCGCCGTGGGGCTTACCCTGCTATTCGAGCGTCAGGTCGAGAATTGGGTGGACGCCGAGCTCAACTCCCATCTCGACCAAGTCATTGCCGGCATAGACTTGAACACGGCGGGACAGCTTGCCGTCATCCGCCCACCCGCCGATCCGCGCTTCATCCAGCCGCTCTCAGGACTTTATTGGGAAGTCGCTGTCGAGCCCACGGGGCCCATCCTCCGCTCGCGCTCCCTGTGGGACTATGAGATTCCGTTGCCGGCCGCGGCACTCGACGCTGACGGATTGCAGCATCATGTCGTTGCAGGGCCAGACCGCTCGAACCTTTATCTCGTGCAGCGCCGCATCGAGCTGCCCCAGCGTCTGGGCGGCAAGGAAGCGCGCGCCGCTGTTGCGTTGAATGCGAGTGAAGTCCGCAGCGCGGTCAACAGGTTTGCCACCGCGATCGTTCCGCTTCTCCTCATCCTCGGCGGCCTCCTCATCGCTGCCGTCTGGGTACAAGTCGGCGTTGGGCTGCGGCCCCTCGCCGCCATGCGTAAACGCCTTGAGGCAATCGGCATGGGCAGCGAGCGCAGACTGGGAAGCCGCTATCCGCTGGAGGTACAGCCGCTCGCGAGCGAGATTGACGCACTGCTCGATGCCCGCGACACGCAGATTGAAAAGGCCCGTGCCCGCGCGGCCGATCTAGCCCACGGCCTGCGCACGCCGCTTCAGGTTCTGCTCGCGGACGCGGAGCAACTGAAAGCGAAGGGCGATGCCAAGGTTGCCGTCGAGATCGAAAACATCGTCACCGCCATGCAGGGTCATGTCGAACGCCAACTGACGCGCGCACGCATGGCGACTTACGATCCCAACGCTAAGGCCGATGTCGGCGCTGCCATCGAGCGCGTGGTCGGCGTGATGCGGCGAACGCCGAAAGGCGCGACACTGTCCTGGTCGGTCTCAGCGCCAAGCGGACTTGCTGCGCGGATCGATGCGGCAGATCTCGCCGAGGCAATCGGCAATCTCGCCGAAAACGCGGTTAAGCACGCGCACACCCAGATCGCGGTCTCGGCGGCGGCGGAAGACGATCACATCACAATCTCATTCAGCGACGACGGCCCGGGGATACCGCTGGAGAAGCAGCGTGAGGTGCTCGCGCGCGGCGTCAGGCTCGACAGCTCGGGACCAGGCAGCGGACTGGGTCTCGCAATCGTGGGCGATATCGCCGAGATCTGGGGCGCGATCCTGAGCTTTAAAAACGGCGATGCGGATTTTGGCGTGATGCTCGCGATCCCCCGCGCTCGGCCACGCTGAGGCAGATCAAGCTACCGGCGCGGGCGCCGTTGGAAGTTCCACGGTCTGGATCAAACC
>DASQLK010000093.1:0-5742 GCA_035630055.1 Methyloceanibacter sp.
GCCGATATAGAGACCGGTCCAATCGAGCGGCGCAGGCTGCTGCGCCGGCGCTGCGGTGAGCGCCAGCACTTGCAGCAGCGCCGACAACAGGACAGTCCGCGTGCCCACCCCCACACGCAAGCCCTCCCCGTGGCATGTCCCTAGAATGACTGATTCGGAGGGTTGGCAAGTGGGGTATCTCAGGTTGCGTGGCGCTCTCATCCGTGGATGCCCGGAACAAGTCCGGGCATGACGACGAAATGGGTGGCTGGCCGGAGAACCCGCCATGACGGAAAGGGCGTTGCGGCTCGAGGCTTCGCTTACCTTGTAGCCCTACAGTATGAATTTAGAGAGGTCGGCGTTCTTGGCGAGATCGCCGATATGCTCGCGCACATAGCCTTCGTCGATGACGTATGTCTCGCCGGGCTTGTCGGAGGCCTCGAAGGATAGCTCATCGAGAATGCGCTCCATCACCGTGGAGAGGCGGCGCGCGCCGATATTCTCGACAGAGGTGTTTACCTCAACGGCGATGTCCGCGATGGCGCCGATGGCGTCATCGGTGAAGTCGAGGGTCACGCCTTCGGTGTTGAGCAGCGCGACATATTGCTTGATGAGCGACGCCTTGGGCTCGGTGAGGATGCGGACGAAATCGTCGCGGGTGAGCGCGCGGAGCTCGACGCGGATGGGCAGGCGGCCTTGCAGCTCGGGCAAGAGGTCCGATGGCTTGGCGATATGGAACGCGCCAGAGGCGATGAAGAGGATGTGATCGGTCTTCACCGGGCCGTGCTTGGTGCCGACGGTGGTGCCCTCGATCAGCGGCAGGAGATCGCGCTGCACGCCTTCGCGTGACACATCGGCGCCGACGCGCTCGGAGCGCGCGCAGATCTTGTCGATCTCGTCGAGAAAGACGATGCCGTTGTTCTCGACGGTGCGGATCGCTTCCTGCACGATGGTGTCGTTGTCGATGAGCTTGTCGGACTCATCGCCCATGAGGATGTCGAAGGAATCGCGCACGCTGGTGCGGCGCGGCTTGGTGCGGCTCCCCAGCGCTTTGCCGAGCATGTCGGAGAGATTGATCATGCCGACCTGGCTGCCGGGCATGCCGGGGATTTCGAAGGCAGGCATGGAGGGCATGTCGGCGACCTGAATCTCGATCTCCTTGTCGTCGAGCTCGCCGGTGCGCAGCCGCTTGCGGAAAGCCTCGCGCGTGGTCAGCGCAGCATTGGCGCCGACCAGCGCATCGATGACGCGCTCCTCGGCGTTCAGCTGCGCCTTCGCCTCGACCTCCTTGCGCTTCGTGTCGCGCACGAGGCCGATGCTGACCTCGAGCAGGTCGCGGATGATCTGATCGACGTCGCGGCCGACATAGCCGACCTCGGTGAACTTCGTGGCCTCGACCTTGAGGAAGGGCGCATTGGCGAGCTTGGCGAGGCGGCGGGAGATCTCGGTCTTGCCGACGCCGGTCGGGCCGATCATGAGGATGTTCTTGGGCAGGACCTCCTCGCGCATCTCGCCTTCGAGCTGCTGCCGGCGCCAGCGGTTGCGGAGCGCGATCGCCACGGCGCGCTTCGCGTCGCGCTGGCCGATGATGTAGCGGTCGAGCTCGGAGACGATCTCGCGGGGGGAGAAGTCAGTCATGATTTGTACCGACGCCGAAGCAGGCACACTCCCTCTCCCCGGCGGGGAGAGGGCCGGGGTGAGGGGTTTTGAGCATCATTGCAAGCGTGGGCGCCCCCTCACCCGCGCAAAGCAAGCTTTGCGCGACCTCTCCCCAATGGGGAGAGATGAAGATGGGGTCGTGCGGCGTGGCGCCTGCCGTTGCCCCCCTCGGCGGACGCACTGCGTCCGCCTGCTCCCCCACAAGGGGGGATCGGGGAGCGAGTGGCTTGGCTCTGCCATTCACCGCAAGTGGCACACTGCGCATCATTTCGTTGTATCGAGGCTTTCGACGACGATCTCGTCATTGGTGTAGACGCAAATCTTGGCGGCAATGGACATGGCCTTGCGCGCGATCGCCTCTGCGTCGAGATCGGAATCGAGGAGCGCGCGTGCCGCGGCGAAGGCGTAAGTGCCCCCTGAGCCGATGCCCATGACGGCGTCATCAGGCTCCAACACATCGCCGGTGCCGGTGAGGACGAGGCTCTCGTCCTTGTCGGCGACGATCATCATGGCCTCCAGGCGGCGGAGATAGCGGTCGGTGCGCCAGTCCTTGGCAAGCTCAACGCAGGCGCGCTTCAACTGGTCGGGGAAGCGCTCGAGCTTGGTCTCCAGGCGCTCGAAGAGCGTGAAGGCGTCGGCGGTGGAGCCGGCGAAGCCCGCGATGACGCCGCCGGAGCCGACGCGGCGGACCTTCTTGGCCGTGCCCTTGATGATGGTCTGGCCGAGGGTCACCTGGCCATCGCCGGCGATGACGACCTTGCCGCCCTTGCGGACGGTCAGAATCGTCGTGCCATGCCATGTGTTTGGGGAGGAAGGCGCTTCAGCCATGATCAGGCGCGATATCGGGACGGAGGGGGGCTGCGTCAAGCGCCGGGAGCGGGCGGCGGATAGCGCTCTTACGTCGCGGGGACTATAGACCGGGGGCAAAAGAAGCGAATTGCTAAGGCCCTTCGGTTAACCTCGTCCCATGCAGAAGTCAGCCAGGAGCGCCCGGTCGGCCACGGTCGAGCGCAAGACCAAGGAAACGGCCATTACGGCCACCGTCGATCTCGACGGGACGGGCGCGTATGAGATCGCGACCGGAGTCGGCTTCCTCGACCACATGATCGAGCAGTTGGCGCGGCATTCGCTCATCGACATCACGCTCAAGGCCGAGGGCGACCTCCATATCGACCAGCACCACACGACGGAGGATTCCGGCATCGTGCTCGGGCAGGCGGTCGCCAAGGCGCTCGGCGACAAGCAGGGCATCTCCCGCTACGGCTCCGCCTATCTGCCCATGGACGAGACCCTGACGCGGGTGGCGCTCGACGTTTCGGGGCGGCCGTTCCTTGTCTGGGACGTGGATTTCACCCGCTCCAAGATCGGCGAGATGGACACTGAGCTGTTCCGCGAGTGGTTCCAGGCCTTCGCGCAGCATGCGGGGCTGACCCTGCATGTGGAGACGCTTTACGGCGAAAACAGTCACCACATCGCGGAGACCTGCTATAAGGCGCTCGCCCGCGCGCTCAGGCAGGCAATCGCCATCGACGAGCGGCAAAGCGGGCGCGTGCCTTCCACCAAGGGCCAGTTGTAGCTTCCAAAGCGCGGCAGGCCCGAAGCTCAGCGGGAGCAACGTGCAGTATTATTCCGTCTACGAGACCGACACTCCGGCCGCGAACCTCGTCGAGCGGGCGGACAAGCTCGCCTTCGTCAAGGAGGGGTTCTCGTGGACCGCGTTCTTCTTCGGGGCGCTGTGGCTCATCTATCAGCGCATGTGGATCGAGCTCGTCGTCTATGTGGCGGTGTTCGGCGCGCTGGAATGGGCGGCCGCCGCGAACCAGCAGACGGCGGGCATGCTGGGGATCGCGATCTTCGGCCTGACGGTGCTGTTCGCGCTGGAGGCGAGCGACCTCAGGACCGCGATGCTGCGGCGACGGGGTTACAAATTTTCCGGCGTCGCGATCGGGCGCGACCGCAGCTCCGCCGAGCTCTCCTACTTCCGCTCTTGGCTCCCGCTGCAAGGCGCCACAGCCGATGAGCGGGACCGCGCGGCGATCGCAGCCCCGGTCAGTCAGACGCCGAAGCCGCTCCTGCGCGGCGAGCGCGATGAAGTCATCGGATCGTTTCCGAACGCTTGAAGACCATGCACGTCGCCATCATCGATTACGGCTCCGGCAATCTGCACTCGGCGGCGAAGGCCTTCGAGCGCGCGGCGCGCGAGCAGGGATCAAATCTCGCCATCAAGGTCACGGCTGAGCCGGACGAGGTGCGGCTCGCGGACCGCATCGTGCTGCCGGGTGTCGGCGCATTCGCGGACTGCAAGCAGGGCCTGAACGCCATTCCGGGCATGATCGCGGCGCTGGAGGAGGCGGTGCAGGAAGACGGCAAGCCGTTCCTCGGCATCTGCGTCGGCCTGCAACTGATGGCGACGCGGGGGCTCGAGCACGGCGTGACGCCTGGGCTCGACTGGATCGAGGGCGAGGTGCGCGCGATCGAGCCGCAAGACCCGAGCTTGAAGATCCCGCATATGGGCTGGAACACGCTGAACCTTGCGCGCGAGCATGCGCTCTTGGCGGACATCCCGACCGGGGAGGCGGGCCTGCACGCTTATTTCGTGCACTCCTATCACCTCGTGCCTGCGAGCAAGGACGCGGTCGTTGCGAGCACGAATTATGGTGGGGAGGTCACCGCGTTCGTGGCGAAGGACAATATGGCCGGGAGCCAGTTCCACCCGGAGAAGAGCCAGAAGCTGGGGCTCGCCCTGATCGGGAATTTCCTCAGGTGGATGCCGTGACGCCGGATCGCTGTGCCGTGATGCAGAGCAGGGCGCTTCTGCTCCCTCGCCCTGCAAGGGGGAGGGTCGGGGTGGGGGTCGTCCCCACCTCAGGGTTGACCCCCACCCGGCGCAAGCAAGCTTGCGCCGACCTCCCCCTTTTAGGGGGAGGGAGTTCTTCGAGATGATCCTGTTTCCCGCGATCGACCTGAAAGACGGGCATTGCGTCAGGCTGCGGCAGGGCGAGATGGACGATGCCACGGTCTTCAACACCGACCCCGCGGCGCAGGCGCGAAGCTTCGAGGAGCAAGGCTTCGAGTGGCTGCACGTCGTCGACCTCAACGGCGCGTTCGAGGGCAAGCCGGTGAACGAGGAGGCGGTTGAGGCGATCTTCGCCGCCGTGCACATCCCGATCCAGCTCGGCGGCGGCATCCGCGACCTCGACACCATCGTGATGTGGCTCGGCAAGGGCATCGACCGCGTCATCCTCGGCACGGCGGCGCTGCGCGATCCGGCGCTGGTGCGCGAGGCGGCGCGCGACTTCCCCGGCTGCATCGCCGTCGGCATCGACGCGCGCGACGGCAAGGTGGCGGTCGAGGGCTGGGCGGAGACGAGCGAGGTGACGGCGCTGGAACTCGCGCGGCGCTTCGAGGACGCGGGCGTTGCCGCGATCATCTACACGGACATCGCGCGCGACGGCGTGCTGAAGGGGCTGAACCTGGAGGCCACCGCGGCACTCGCAAAGGCCGTGCATATCCCGGTGATAGCAAGCGGCGGGCTTGCGGATATCGACGACGTGACGAGATTGCTGGAGCCGCGCTACGCGATGCTCGAAGGCGCCATCACGGGCCGCGCGCTGTATGACGGCAGGCTGGACGCGGCGGAGGCGCTAAAGCTGATAGCAGTTGCGCGCGCGAAGCGGGCGAGGCTCTGACAATGCGCACACGCTCCAGCATGCTCCTCCTTCTCATCGCGATTGCGCTAATTGCGTTCGGTCCGGCGCTGATCGCGATCGTCAGCCAGTCCATCGCCGAGGGTTTCGGTTGCGAAGTCGATCTCGACCGCGTCAATCCTTGCGTGATCGGCGGAACCGACTACGGCGACACGTTCTACAATCTCGGCTTCGCGATCTGGTACTCATATCTATCGCTGCCGGCGGGCGGCGTGCTGTTCGCGGTGTGGCTCGTCGCGGCTTTGGCCATGCTCGGCGCGTATGCGATGCGGCGGCGGCGTGCAAGACTGTCCGGCGAGGCACTATAAATAGCCATGCTGAAAGTTCGCGTCATACCGTGCCTCGATGTGAAGGAAGGCCGCGTCGTCAAGGGCGTGCGTTTCCTCGACCTGCAAGA
>DASQLK010000094.1:0-5315 GCA_035630055.1 Methyloceanibacter sp.
AGAAGATTGGCAAGGAAGCCTGCGACCAGCAGCCCAGCCAGCACGTAGAAGATCGGGTCGTAGAGCTGGTCCCGAGGGACCCCGGCGGATAGCCGCGCCTCGCGCATGTAATTGACGATCACCGGCCCGACGATGCCGGCCGTCGACCAGGCGGTCAGGAGCCGCCCGTGGATGGCGCCCACGAACTGAGTACCGAACACATCGGCAAGATAGGCCGGCACGGTCGCGAAGCCGCCGCCATACATGGAGGCGATCAGGCAGAAGGCGCCCACGAAGAGTGCGAGGCTTTTCCACTCGGCGGCCCAGGGGGCGATGGCGTAGCAGGCCGCTCCTAGCGCGAAGAATGTGTAGTAGGTGAGCTTCCGCCCGAGCCTGTCGGAGGAGGAAGCCCAGAAGATGCGCCCGAAGATGTTGAACAGCGAGATGAGGCCGACGAAACCCGCCGCGATGAGGGCCGCCTGCTTCGCAAGATCCGGAGCGAGCTGGACCTGGTCGAAGCCTAACTCCGGTTGTCTGACGAGCGCGCCGCCGAAGATCTCCTGCAGCATCGGCGAGGCGATGCCGATGATGCCAATGCCCGCCGATACGTTCAGGCAAAGCACGAGCCAGATCAGCCAAAACTGAGCCGTCTTATGCGCGTCGCGCAGATGGACGTGACCGCTTGCGATCATCGCCTTGTTGTTGGCGGGCGGTGACCATCCTTCGGGCGACCAACCCGGCGGCGGCAGGCGATAGCCGAACGCGCCGGCCAGCATGAAGACGAAGTAGATCGCGCCCAAGGTGACGAAGGTCTCCCATACGCCGACCGATCCGGGCGTCCGGAAATAGTTCATCAGCATCGTCGCGAGCGGGCTGCCGATCATGGCCCCGCCGCCAAAGCCCATGATGGCCATGCCGGTCGCCATGCCGCGGCGATCTGGAAACCATTTGATGAGGGTCGAGACGGGCGAGATGTAACCGAGCCCGAGGCCCACGCCGCCAATCACGCCGGAGCCGAGCCACATCAGCCAGAGCTGATGGGTGTAAACGCCCACCGCCGAGATGAGCAGGCCGCCGCACCAACAAAGTGCCGCCACGACGCCGGCCTTGCGCGGACCGGCCTTCTCCAGCCAGCCGCCCCACAGCGCAGCCGAGATGCCGAGAAAGACGAAGAACAGGGTGTACATCCAGCCGAGGTCGGCGATGCGCCAATCGCAGGTGCGGGTGAACAGCGCCTGGATCAGCGTCATGTCGGGGCAGGCGACAGTCTGGTCGATGCCGATGGCGTGCGTCAGCGGCAGCCAGAACACGCTGAAGCCATAGGCCATGCCGATGCAAAGGTGGATGGCAAGGGCAGCAGGCGGAACAAGCCAGCGGTTGTAGTTGGGCGGCGCGATGATGCGCGCCTTCTCGAGCAGGCCGGGATCCTCTCCAGCGGACATAGTTTCTCCGGTGCTCGCCATGCCGTTCCCCGTAAATTCTTGTAATTGCGATGTTGCCGGGCAGTCTGGCCGGGCTTGCCGGGGAGGGCAAGCGCGGAAAGCTGCAACGTTTGGTCTGTTACGTGAAAATTGTGACAGTCATCCCGCGCTTGCGCGCATAGCAAGATGCCACCGAGCGGGTGCACTCGGTGGCATCTGCTAACGCAGCCGTTGTTAGGCGGCCTGCGTGGTGCCCTTCGTCATATCGCCTGCCGTATAGGCGTGCGCGCCGGCGCCGGCGAGCTTGCCCTTGTCGACGATGAGATACTCGGTGCGGATCGGCTTCTTGGCGAAGAAGCTCTCGAGGATCTCCCGCGTGCCCGCGGCATAACGCGTTTGCGCCGAGAGCGTGGTGCCTGAGACATGGGGCGTCATGCCGTGATGCGGCATGGTGCGCCAGGGGTGATCCTTCGGGGCCGGCTGCGGAAACCAGACATCGCCCGCATAGCCCGCGAGCTGCCCGCTCTCCAAGGCGCGCACGACGGCATCGCGATCGACAATCTTGCCGCGCGCGGTGTTCACGATGTAGCTGCCGCGCTTCATCATGCCGATCAGCTTGTCGTTGAACATATGCTCGGTCTCGGGGTGGAGCGGCGCGTTGATCGTCACCACGTCGCAGACCTTCACGAGAGACTCGACCGTCGGGTGGAAGGTGAGGCCGAGTTCCTGCTCCACCTCTTTGGGCAGGCGATGCTTGTCGGTGTAATGCAGCTTGACGTCGAACGGCTTCAGCCGGCGCAAGACCGCAAGACCGATGCGGCCTGCGGCGACGGTGCCGACATTCATGCCTTCGAGATCGTAAGCGTGCTCGATGCTATCGGCGATGTTCCAGCCGCCTTTCACCACCCACTGGTAAGAGGGGATGTAATTGCGCACGAGAGAGAGGATCATCATCACCACATGCTCGGCGACGCTGATGGAGTTCGAGTAGGTCACCTCGGCTACGGTGATGCCGCGCTTGATGGCAGCGTCGAGATCGACGTGGTCGGAGCCGATGCCCGCCGTGATGGCAAGCTTCAGGTTCTTCGCTTTGGCAATGCGCTCCGCGGTGAGGTAGGCGGGCCAGAATGGCTGCGAGATCACAACGTCGGCGTCGACAAGCTCCTTGTCGAAGGTCGAGTTGGCGCCTTCCTTGTCAGAGGTGACGACGAGCGTATGACCGGCGTCCTCCAGGAACTTGCGTAAGCCGAGCTCGCCGGACACGCTGCCCAAGAGTTCGCCGGGATTGAAGTCGATCGCGCTCGGGGTCGGCGCGGTCTGTCCGCCCGGGTATTCCGTGATCTTCGGGATGTCGTCGCGGGCATATTTCGGCGGATAGCCGCCCACGGGATCGGGGTAGAGAACTGCTACAACTTTCATATCGGATCCTCCTTGGCTTGACCGCGCGGGCACGGGCTGCCGCGTGGCGCGAACGGCGCCACCGCGGCCGCGATACCATGCGGGCCGTAGGTGATGGGTGAGGGGATGCGATCGCGTCGCAAGCCCCCCGGCATTTCCTCTTGCCGGAGGCGTGTTTGTGGCCGCCCAGTCGTTATATCCGGCGCCAGACTCTCGATCGTTTGACGATGCGAGATCAAGAGGGTTTCCTGGAACGAGCGATCGGCTGCGCCAATCAAAAAACCCCTGCACTGGACAAACGTCCGCCGCCTTGGAATGTTCGCCGCCAGCAGGCTATTTGAGCGGGTCGAAAGGGGAAATCATGTCGCTGCCGAAGACGCTGGTTGACGGGTATTTACGCTATCAGCGGGACCGCCACGCTCCCGAACGCGGACGCTTCGAGCAACTCGCAGCCCTTGGCCAGACGCCAAGCGCCATGGTGATCGCGTGTTGCGATGCGCGCGTGGACGTATCGGCAATCTTCGACACCGAGCCCGGTGCAATCTTCATTTTGCGCAACGTGGCCAATCTCGTGCCGCCTTACGAGCCGGAAGGCCGCTATCACGGCACCAGTGCCGCGGTGGAATATGCCGCGCTGGTACTCAAGGTCCCGCACCTCATCGTGCTCGGGCATTCGCGCTGCGGCGGGGTCGCCGCCTATCGCGAGCGGCTGAAGGGCAACGCCGGCGATGACAGCTTCATCGGACGCTGGCTTACGCTGCTCGACGGGTTGGAAGTGAGCGAGCGCGACGTCGCGGCCTATGACCAGGAGACGGCGTTCGAGCTCGCCGGCATCCGGCAGTCGCTTGCCAATCTGCGCACGTTCCCGGCGCTAAAGGAGCGCGAGGACGCGGGCCTGCTCGCAATGCATGGTCTGCATTTCAATATTGGCAGCGGCGCGCTGCTCGCGCTCGATGAGCGGGGGCATGCCTTCACCGCCGTCGTCGAGGTGTAAGTCGCTACGCGGCCTTGTCGAGCAGATTGCGGTTGATGATGGTCTCGGCGATCTGCACCGTGTTGAGGGCGGCGCCCTTGCGCAGATTGTCGGAGACGATCCACAGCGACAGCCCGTTGTCGAGGGTCTGGTCCTCGCGGATGCGCGAGACGTAGGTGGCGTAGTCGCCGACGCATTCGATCGGCGTCACGTAGCCGCCCGGCTCGCGCTTGTCGACGACGAGAACGCCAGGGGCTTCACGCAAGATATCCTGCGCCTCCTGCGCCGTGATCGGGTTCTCGAACTCGATGTTGACGGCCTCCGCGTGGCCGACGAACACCGGCACGCGCACGCAGGTCGCGGTCAGCTTGATCTTCGGATCGAGAATCTTCTTCGTCTCCGCAGACATCTTCCATTCCTCCTTGGTCGAGCCGTCTTCCATGAAGACGTCGATGTGAGGAATGACGTTGAAGGCGATCTGCTTGGTGAAGTTCTTCGGCGTCGGCGTGTCGGTGACGAAAATACCCTTGGTCTGGTCCCAGAGCTCGTCCATCGCGTCCTTGCCGGCGCCGGAGACGGACTGGTAGGTAGCGACGACGACACGCTTTATCTTGGCGCGGTCGTGCAACGGCTTCAGCACGACGACGAGCTGGGCCGTGGAGCAATTCGGGTTGGCGACGATGTTCTTCTTGCGGAAGCCTTTGACGGCGTCGGCATTCACCTCCGGCACGATGAGCGGCACATCGGCGTCGTAGCGCCAGCAGGAGGAGTTATCGATGACGACGCAACCTTGCGCGCCGATCTTCGGGCTCCACTCCTTGGAGATGGCCGAGCCCGCGGACATCAGGGCGAAGTCGATGCCGCGGAAGTCGAAGGTGTCGAGGTCGCGGCATTTCAGGGTCGCATCGCCGAAGGAGACCTCGCGGCCGATGGAGCGGCGCGAGGCGAGCGGGAAGACCTCGTCGGCGGGGAACTCGCGCTCGTCGAGAATGTTCAGCATCTCGCGCCCGACATTGCCGGTCGCGCCGATGACTGCGACTTTGTAGCCCATGAAAGTCTCCTTTGGCGCATTTGAAACGCCCGTTTTGCGCGGATTTATGGGAAGCAAGCCGCAATGTAAAGCGAACCGTTCGCCCGGTTGCGGCGTTTCGCTCAAAGGTTCCTCTCCCAAGGTATTCCACATGTTCATGATCGCCACCGGTACCCGGCTCGCGCTAGTCGGGCTCTTCGCGCTTTCCCTCGCCGCGTGCGGCGACAGCAGCCAGATGGGGGAGGAGGCCGCGCACGGCCCCGATCCGAAGCTGCCGCAGCCGACCGAGACGCTGATCCCCACTCTCAACATCGCCGATGCCACCGGCTGGCCCGATGGCAAAATGCCGAAGCCGGCAGCGGGCTTGAAGGTCGCGGCGTTCGCGTAAGGCCTAGACCATCCGCGCTGGCTTTACGTGCTGCCGAACGGCGATGTTCTGGTCGCGGAGACGAACGCGCCGCCGAAGGAGGATGGCGGCGGCATCAAAGGCATGGTGATGGCGTGGGCGATGAAC